>CAIMHL010000628.1 GCA_903840825.1 uncultured beta proteobacterium | reverse complement strand
TTTATACATATATAACTATTTAACCCAATGAAAATCAGTCTATTTAATAATTTTGGTGCCAAGAATTCGGTCCCAGTGTTTCAAGCCATTGCCCAAGGTCTCTCAGCCCAAGGACACACAGTAGTGTATCATGACCCTACAGCTGATGTGGCTGTGATATGGAGCAAGGCATCGCCAAGACCAATAATTTACAAATGAAGGGCGTCAACGCGGCGGTGCTAATGGAAGGCAGTGCCCACATGGCTCACGAAACCCAGGACCTCAGGGTGGTGGTGGTGCCTGAACTCAATGCGGGCACGGCCTCCTTGATTGCCTCTGTGGTCAACCCGGCTTTGGGTTTGGGCAGTTTTCTGGCGCAGTTGTTTTTGCGCCGCCCCCTGATGGAAGCCGCCACCCAGGAGTTTCATATTGACGGGGGTTGGGCTGATCCCAAAATCACCAAGGTTCAGCGCGCGCCATGACCATGACCCGTCGCTGGCGCTTTCTTAGGCGCCCCCTGCCTGTGGGACTGCGGCGCTGGAGTCTGTGGGGGGTTCTGGTGCTTTTGGTCGTCTCCATGCTGGCACTTTTGGTCTGGCTAGCCGGCACCTATGAGGCAGGCCAGGTTCAAAGCCGTGTTGAGCGCGATGCCGCTGATGCCGTGAGCGACATCCGGGCCGCCTTGACGCGCAATGTGCAAAGTCTGCAGGCTTTGCAATACAGTGAACCCACCCCCAAATCCTGGGAGATTGATGCCGAGGCATTTCTGCGTGAGCACAGAGAATTGGTGCGCGTCGAGTGGCGCAGCCAGAGCCTGAAAATTTTGGCCTATGCCGATACGCCGTTTCGCCCGCCAGTCTTTGACCGGATGGGTCGCCAAAATATGCAATCTGAAGTGAGCGTGGCCTGCTCGACTGCGCTCAAATTCAGCGGCCCGGCTTACACCAGCAGTTACTTTCTGCCATTTGCAGATGGCTTGGGTGCAGAAATGATGGAGCTGTGCCTACCCTTGCAATCGGGGGGCAAGCCCGCGGGCTACCTGGTCGCCACCTACTCTTTGCAAGAAGTTTTGGAGGGACTGCTGGGGCGGCAACTGACCAGCAACTACGAAATCTCCTTTGCCGAGGGTGATGGCACTCGCCTGGCGTTGCGCGGGTCATCGCGGCGGGGCAGCCGCGTCTTTACCGCGCAGCAATTGATGGACTTGCCCGGTGCCGCCCTGATTTTGCGCATGGACAGTTGGCGTGGCACGCCTGATTTGTTTCCCAACGTCCTCACCGCCTTGGTCACCGCCATCTCTATTGCGCTGGTCTCGGTGCTCGTGCTGCTGGGCAAGGACATCCGCCGGCGCGTCAAAGCCGAGCATGAACTGGCCGACGCACTGGCGTTTAGGAAAGCCATGGAGGACTCCCTGGTGACGGGCCTGCGCGCGCGTGACCTGAACGGACTGATCACTTACGTCAACCCCGCATTTTGCAAAATGGTAGGGTTTACGACCCAAGAACTGCTGGGCCACAGCCTGCCGGCACCTTATTGGCCCCCCGAGTTCATTGACGAATACAAGCAGCGCCAGGCCATTATTTTGGCGGGCAACTTGCCGCCCAGGGAGGGCTTTGAGTCGGTGTTCATGCGCCGCGATGGCACGCGTTTTCCCGTACTCATCATCGAAGCCCCCCTCATCAACGCCCAAGGCATGCACACCGGCTGGATGAGTGCGTTTCTTGACATCAGCGAGCAGCGCCGCATCGAAGAGCTGTCACGCACCAGCCAAGAGCGCCTGCAGGCCACCGCCCGATTGGCCACGGTGGGCGAAATGGCGTCCTTGTTGAGCCATGAGCTGAACCAACCCCTGGCGGCCATCTCAAGCTACGCCACGGGGGCCATCAACTTGCTGGCCGAGGGGGGTGAGACGCCGTTTGAACTGGGGGCTGATTTGCAATTGGCCATGCACCGCGTGGCGGAGCAAGCCGAGCGTGCCGGAAAAATCATTAAAAGCGTGCAAGACTTCGTCAGGCGGCGTGAGCAGGTGCGTGAATCAGTGGCCCCCAAAGTGCTGCTGGACGCCATTGCCCCCTTGATCAATTTACAGGCCAGAAAGTCACAGGTGCGGGTAATCACCGAGCTGGAGCCAGGTATAGCGGCTGTCTTTTGTGACCGCACCATGATTGAGCAAGTCTTGCTTAACCTGGCACGCAACGCCATGCAGGCCATGGACCAGCCCGACATCCTGGAGCGGGTTTTGACCCTGCGGGTTAGCCGCGTCAAGGGTGAGGCGCGCAGCCAATGGATCGAGTTCTCAGTGGCGGACCTGGGCGCTGGCATAGCACCTGAGGTGCAGCCCCAGCTTTTCAACCCCTTCTTCACCACCAAAGCGGAGGGAATGGGCTTGGGCCTGAGCCTGTGCCGTACGGTGGTGGAGCAACATGGCGGCGCCTTGGTGTTTACCCCCAATACACCCCAAGGTACCGTCTTTATCTTTACTTTACCTGCCCGAACCGTGGCATAACATCTTCCTATGCAGCCTTTGAATGATTCCCTGGTTTATGTCGTGGACGACGATGCGGGCGTGCGCGAGGCGCTGGCTTGGCTGCTGCGCTCAAGACGCCTATTGAGTGAGGTGTTTGACAGTGCCGAAGCCTTTGAAGCCCGGCGGCAACCCACCCAGAGCCAACCCACCTGCTTGCTGCTCGATGTGCGCATGCAGGGCAAAAGTGGCTTGGCTTTGTTTGAGAGCCTGATCGAACAGGGCCTGCATTTAGCTATGCCAGTTATCTTTTTGACCGGCCACGCCGATGTCACCACGGCGGTGGATGCCGTCAAGCGCGGGGCCTTTGATTTTTGTGAAAAACCCTTTTCCGACAACGCCTTGGTTGACTGCGTGGAGCAGGCTTTACTGCAGTCAAAAACGGTCCTATCGGCCCGAAAAAAAACCACTCTTTTAAGTGAGCGCAGGGCCGAGTTGACGGAGAGGGAGCGCGATGTGATGGGCTTGGTGGTGGAGGGTTTGCCCAACAAGCTGATTGCAGACCGCCTGGAAATCAGTGTGAGAACCGTCGAGGTTCACCGGGCGCGCGTGTTTGACAAAATGGAAGTGAAGTCAGCGGTCGAGTTGGCGAATCTGATCCGCGATGCGTCCGTCTGAGCCCTCAGGTGCCTTCTCGGGCTCGACAACCGGCGGCGGTATCAGCTCGCCTTTATTGCGCCCAGAGAACATCGTCCACCACACGATCAGGACCGCCAACAGCAACGCCCCAAAAACTTCAAGCAACAGCAAACTCATGAAACGACTCCTGTTAACTATTTTGATCGGAATTATCGTAGGCATGCTGGTGGCCTGCGGTAGCACTCCCCTGCAAGCCCCCGACATCGTTGTGGCAAAGACACCCGCACCCGAGACCCGCCAAGCCCGCTCCGATGACTTGGACGAACTACCCAGCCCCCTGTTTCAGGCCAAGAGCCTTTGGACGGCGGTGCGCTGGTCTGAGTTGCCCGGCTTTGAGAGCGATGCCTTGTTTGAGGCCTGGAACGCTTGGCTCAAAAGCTGCGAACGCCCCGGTCCGGTCTTTGCGCCCCTGTGCAGCGAGGTACGCCGCCTCAGTATTTCCGATGGAGATGAACAGCGCGCCTGGATGATGCAACGCCTGCAGCCCTACCGCGTGGACGCGCTTCAGGGCAGCAGCGAGGGTCTGCTCACGGCTTATTTCGAGCCGGTGCTGACGGGTTCGCGCACGCCCAGTGCCGAGTTTTCAGTGCCGCTGTACCAACCCCCTGTGGGCTTGAGGCCCCGACAACCCTGGTTTACCCGCCAGGAAATCGACAGCGCTCCCGCTGTCAAGGCGGCTTTGAAAGGCCGTGAAATCGCCTACCTGGCCGACCCCATTGATGCCTTGGTCTTGCAAATACAGGGCTCCGGGCGCCTGCAGTTTAAAGAGCCCGACGGCACGCAAACCACCGTGCGCCTGGCCTTTGCCGGCTCCAACGAGCAACCTTACAAAAGTGTCGGCAAATGGCTGCTGGACCAAGGCGCTGTGCGCGAGGCGTCCTGGCCCACCATCAAAGCTTGGATAGCGCGCAACCCCACCCGCGTGAATGAGCTGCTGTGGAGCAACCCGCGCACGGTGTTTTTCAAGGAAGAGCGGCTCTCCAGCCTTGATGCGGGCTTTGGCCCGCGAGGCGCGCAAGGTGTGCCCCTGACACCAGGCCGCTCGATTGCGGTGGACCCCGGCAGCATTCCCTATGGCACGCCGGTCTGGCTGGCGTCCAAGGGGCCTGGCGTCAACCTGCAAAAACTGGTGCTGGCCCAGGACACGGGCAGCGCCATTGTGGGTGCGGTGCGGGCTGATTATTTTGTCGGCTGGGGCTTCGAAGCGGGAGAGCTGGCAGGCCGACTCAAACAGCCCTTGCGCCTGTGGGTACTTTGGCCGAAAAAAACCTGATTTTTAGGAAAATTTGAATGAACAACGCAATGAGTGAGATCGACGAACGCACCCGCCTGGCCGGTAGCAGTATGTTTGAAATGCTGCTTTTCAGGCTGGGAGAAGCGGCTGAATCCAAGCACCGGGAATTGTTTGGCATCAACGTGTTCAAGGTGCGCGAGATTCTCGTCATGCCCGAAATCACGGTCATGGCCAATGCGCCGCCCAACGTGATGGGCGTGGCCAATGTGCGCGGCCAAATGATCCCGGTCATCAACCTGGCTGCCATTGCAGGCTGCACGCCGACCCAAGGCTTGGGCATCTTGCTGGTCACCGAGTTTGCCCGTAGCACCCAGGCGTTTGCCGTCGAAGAGGTCAGCGAGATTGTGCGCTTGGCTTGGAAGCACGTCTTGAGCGCCGAGGGCACCGGGGGCGGCTTGGTCACCAGTTTGGCCCGCCTGGACGGCGACGCGCCCAACACCCGGCTGGCCCAAGTGCTGGATGTGGAGCGCATTTTGCAAGATGTCTTCGCGTCCTCCATGCAAGCAGCCCCCACGCTGGCCAACATCCATAAACTTCAGCTGCCGCAGGGAAGCGTCATTTTGGCGGCCGACGATTCAGCCGTGGCGCGCTTGATGATCGAGCAAAGCCTGAGCGCCATGGGCGTGCCCTGCCTCATGACCAAAACGGGCAAGGAAGCCTGGGAGCGGCTCCAAACCCTGGCGGCGCAAGCCGCTGCTGAGGGCGTGGAAGTGCGCGACAAAGTCGCCTTGGTTCTGACCGATCTTGAAATGCCGGAGATGGACGGCTTTACGCTCACGCGCAACATCAAACAAGATGTCCGCTTCAAGGGCATCCCCGTCGTCATCCACTCTTCACTGTCTGGCGAGACCAACGAGGCGCACGTCAAAAGCGTCGGCGCCGATGCCTATATTGCCAAGTTTGCCGCCGATGAACTGGCTGAAACCATTTGCAAAGCGCTCTCTAAATAATAGCTTGTTAAGCACATAAACAGGGCTTACCAAGCACTATTCGCTCTAATATTCATCCCTATTAGGCTTTCAAGCCAAAGCGTTTGGCGACCTGGCGACGATAGTCACTGGGGGTCATGCCTTTGATATCGAGAAAGCGGCGGTTGAAGTTGGCGATATTGCTAAAGCCCACTTCAAACCCGATGCTGGCAATCAGCAGGTCTGAATTCATCAGCAACTGGCACGCGCGGTTGATGCGCACATGGTTGACGAAATCAGTGAAGGTGTTGCCGGTCGCGCGGCGAAAGAACCGAGAAAAACTACTCTCACTCAGACCCAGTTCCAGAGCCAGTTCAGCGGCAGAGAGCGGCTCTATCAGGTTATCGGTGATGCGATTAACGATGGCGTTGATCTGGTCGAGCTGGGCGCTGTTGTCCACGCTTTGCAACTGCGCGCTGGACAGCAGGCGGTAATCGGTGCATTGCACCAGGTCACTTAAAAAATCACAAAACGCCCCAAACCGCGCTAGCCCATGCGACGACTTCACGCGCCGCCAGTGGGCCAAGGCTTTTTCATGCAAACCGAAAAACTCAATCCCGTGCTTGGCCCGGTCCAAAAGCGGTACTACTTCTCGCAGCTCGGACATGTGCTGGCTAGCGGTGACCAGCGGCTCGTGCAAAAACTGGATCACCAAATCACGCTCGGCGACGCCACCTTCGGGCAAGTCCATCGTCACCCAGTTGTGCGGCAAGCGGGGACCGGTGAGCACCAGTTGGCCGGGTTCAAACTGCCCAATCCAATCGCCCACAAACACCTTGCCCGAGGTGGCGGTGATGAGGTGCAGCTCGTACTCGTCGTGGTAATGCCAGCGTGCCAGAGGGGTGGGAAAGCCGTGCGAGAGGCAGCGAATAAAACCGGCCTCGTCCGGGGGCTCGTAGCCCAGCTCTTGCGAACGGCTGAAGTCGCGCTCGAGTTCGGGCTTGAGTTGACGGGGTAGAGTTGCCATAAATCAGAGCGGTGAGTTGAATTAACTCATGACACTACCACCATCCACGTTGAGCGTTTGCGCAGTGATGTAGCTGGCCTCGTCACTGGCCAAGAAGACGGCAGCACCGCATATATCGCTGGGGTCGCCCATGTAGCCCATCGGCACCGCCTTGCCCACCTGAATTTTCTTCTCGCCAAGGGGCAAATTCTCGTATTTGGCAAACAACGCATCCACGTTTTTCCACATGGGCGTGTCAATCACGCCCGGGGCAATGCCATTCACCCGAATCTGGTGCGGCGCCATGGCCAGGGCCGCACTTTGGGTGTAGCTGATGATGGCGGCTTTGGTGGCGCAATAGTGCGACACCAGGGCCTCACCCCGGCGCCCAGCCTGAGAGGCCATATTGATGACTGCCCCGCCCTTGACGTGCTGGGCCACCATCTGCGCCAGCACTTTTTGCATGACAAAAAAAGCGCCTTTGACGTTGACCGCAAACATCTTCTCAAACATCGCCTCGCCACTGTCCAGCAGCGGTGCCATGTCAAAAATGGCAGCGTTGTTAAACAGCGTGGTGACCGGCCCAAAACGGGCTTGGGCGGCACGCAGCAGGGCATCAATTTGGTCCAGCTGCGTCACATCCGTGGGCACGTAATGCAGGGTGTCAGGGTGGCTGGCCATGAGTGCGGCCAGGTCTGGCGTGGGGTTCACCCCGATGTCGGCCACGGTGCAGCGGGCACCGTGCTGCAGGTAGGCCGTGGCAACAGCCAAGCCGATGCCACCGGCGGCGCCCGTCAAAAGTGCGTGTTTGCCTTGCAGGCGGGCAGGTGCAGAGGTGTTCATGGCGTGTGGTCCTTGGTGAGTTGGTTGACCCGCTGGGTGGCTTGGCGCACAGCGCTGACCAAGCGAGAGTCGCTGGCCGTTGGGCCCCACAGGGTGGTGTCTGCACAAAAGGCCTCGACCGGGTCTGGCGCGCTGCAAATGGCGTGGGCTACAGCGGGGTCCATGGCTTGGTCTTGGTAGGTGTAGGGAATTTGCCCGGCATGCCAGCGCTGCAAATAGGCCAAAAACAGGGCGGGCAACACCGCCACGCTGGCG
>CAIMHL010000627.1 GCA_903840825.1 uncultured beta proteobacterium | reverse complement strand
GGCTGGCGTGCGGTTATGTGGTGAATTGCCCGGAGTCGGCCGCCACCGTCACGATCGACTTGAAAGAAGTCGGGCCTACGTATTACTTTGCACCTCCCAGAGTGTTTGAAGGCTTGCTCACCAGCGTGATGATTCGCATGGAAGATGCCGGTGCCCTAAAGCGCCGCATGTTCCATTACTTCATGTCGGTTGCCCAACGCGTGGGTCCCCAGAAAACGGATGGCAAGGCTTTGTCTCTGGTCGACGGCTTGCTGTACGCCTTGGGCAATATCTTTGTTTATGGCCCACTGCGCAACAACCTGGGCATGAGCCGGGTGCGCGTGGCTTACACGGCGGGTGAGGCAATTGGCCCTGACTTGTTCACCTTTTACCGCTCCATTGGTATCAACCTGAAGCAACTCTACGGCTCGACCGAGACCGCTGTTTTTGTGTGTTTGCAGCCCGACCATGAAGCCCGTGCCGACACGGTGGGCGTGCCCTGCGCTGGCGTTGAGATCAAGGTGGCCGACAACGGTGAAATTTTGGTCAAGTCACCGGGCTTGCTCAAGGAGTACTACAAAAACCCAGCTGCCACAGCCGAGGTGCTGACCGCCGACGGTTGGTACCACACCAGCGATGCAGGCTTTTTGGATGCGCATGGTCACCTGAAAATCATCGACCGGGTCAAAGACGTGGGCCGCATCAAGGGCGGCAGCAATGACGGCGCTATGTTTGCGCCCAAGTATGTCGAGAACAAACTTAAGTTTTTCCAGCACATCAAAGAAGTGGTCGCCTATGGCGATGGCCGCGAAAAGGTCTGCGTCATGATCAACATCGACTTCGATGCCGTGGGCAACTGGGCCGAGCGACGCAACCTGCCTTACGCCGGTTACACCGATTTGGCGCAAAAGCCCGAGGTCTACCAACTCATCAAAGAGTGCGTTGAAAAGGTCAACGCAGATTTGAGTGTGGACACCTTGCTGGCCGGCTCGCAAGTCAGCCGCTTTTTGATCTTGCACAAAGAACTCGATGCCGATGACGGCGAGTTGACGCGGACCAACAAGGTTCGTCGCGGTTTTATTGCCGACAAATACAGCGCCCTGATTGACGCACTTTATGGCGGCAAGACCACCCAGTTCATTGAGACCATAGTCAAGTTTGAAGACGGTCGAACCGGCAGCGTCAGCGCCACTCTCAACATTGACGACGCGAAAACTTTCGCACCTGTAAAGGCCGCAGCATGAGCAAGCAAATCGGTGACGTCATTCTGGATGTCAAAAATATTTCCCTCAGTTTTGGCGGCGTCAACGCGCTGACCGACATCTCTTTTGATGTGCGCGAGCATGAAGTGCGCGCCATCATCGGGCCTAACGGAGCGGGCAAAAGCTCGATGCTGAACTGCATCAACGGCGTCTACACGCCGCAAAAAGGCAACATCACGTTTCGGGGGCAAACCTTTAGCCACATGGACAGCCATCAAGTGGCGGTGATGGGCATTGGGCGCACGTTTCAGAATCTGGCCTTGTTCAAGGGCATGAGCGTGATTGACAACATCATGACCGGGCGCAACCTCAAGATTAAAAGTAACTTGCTGTGGCAAGCGCTGCGTATCGGGCCTGCTCAGCGCGAAGAGGAAATGCACCGCGAAAAAGTCGAGCACATCATCGACTTTCTGGAGATTCAGGCTTACCGCAAAACCCCGGTGGGGCAGTTGCCCTACGGTTTACAAAAACGTGTTGACTTGGGCCGCGCCCTGGCGATGGAGCCGCAAGTGCTGCTGCTCGACGAACCTATGGCCGGTATGAACGTGGAAGAAAAGCAGGACATGTGCCGCTTTGTGCTGGACGTGAACCAAGAGTTTGGCACCACGGTGGTCCTCATTGAGCACGACATGGGCGTGGTGATGGACATTTCAGACCGCGTGGTGGTGCTGGACTACGGCAAAAAAATTGGTGACGGCACACCCTATGAAGTACTCAACAACGAAGAAGTGATCAGCGCCTATCTAGGCACGAGTCACTAAGGGGAACTAGATGGCATTTTTTCTTGAAACACTGCTGGGCGGCCTCATGGCCGGCATGCTTTATTCGCTGGTCGCGCTGGGTTTTGTGCTGATTTACAAAGCCTCTGGCGTGTTCAATTTTGCGCAGGGCGCTATGGTGCTTTTTGCGGCACTGGCCATGGCTCGCTTTTCGGAGTGGGTGCCCATGTACACCGGCATCACCAGCCTGCTGGCTGCCAACGTGATTGCATTTATCGGCGCTGGTGTGGTGATGTTTGTGGTGGCCTGGGTGATTGAGCGCTTTGTGTTGCGCCATCTGGTCAACCAAGAGGGCACCACCTTGCTCATGGCTACGCTGGGTATTGCCTACTTTATGGAGGGCTTGGGCCAGACAATTTTCGGCAGCAGCATTTACAAAATTGACATTGGGATGCCCAAAGACCCGGTGATGGTTTTGGAGAGCGCCTTTGAAGGCGGCATCCTGATCAACAAGGAAGATTTTTACGCCGCCATCATCGCTGCCGCCTTGGTGATCATGCTCAGTATCTTTTTCCAGAAAACCTCGACCGGACGTGCGCTTCGGGCGGTGGCCGATGACCACCAAGCCGCCCAAAGTATCGGTATTCCGCTGAACCGCATCTGGGTCATTGTGTGGTGTGTGGCGGGCGTGGTGGCCTTGGTGGCCGGCATGATTTGGGGCAGCAAACTGGGTGTTCAGTTTTCCTTGACCACGGTGGCCATGCGCGCCTTGCCGGTGGTGATTTTGGGTGGGCTCACCTCGGTGCCTGGCGCCATTGTGGGCGGGCTCATTATTGGTGTGGGTGAGAAATTATCCGAAGTCTTTTTGGGGCCTTACGTGGGTGGCGGTATCGAGATCTGGTTTGCCTATGTGCTGGCGCTGGGCTTCTTGCTGATTCGTCCACAGGGCTTGTTCGGCGAAAAAATCATTGATCGCGTTTGAAAGAAGAATATGTTTTACAGAGAAAACGGTCAATTCAAAACCAGCTACCGCGCAGATCAGCAAATTTTGCCGATCAAGCAGGACCGCATCGCCTTGTTCACCCTGTTGGCCATCGCCTTCTTAGCGGTGCCCATGATGGCCAGCGATTACACCTTTCGGGCGATTCTGATTCCATTTCTGATCTTCTCCCTGGCCGCAGTCGGTGTGAATATTCTGGTGGGGTATTGCGGTCAAATCTCATTGGGCTCCGGCGCCTTCATGGCGGTGGGCGCCTATGCGGCCTACAACTTCTTTGTGCGCATTGAGGGCATGCCTTTGCTGGTGGCATTAATTTTGGGCGGCGTCTGCGCCATGTTCTTTGGTATCTTGTTTGGCTTGCCCAGCTTGCGGGTCAAGGGCTTGTACCTGGCTGTTGCCACGCTGGCCGCGCAGTTTTTTGCCGACTGGATGTTTCTGCGTATTCAGTGGTTCACCAACAATTCGCCTTCGGGTTCAGTATCGGTGTCCAACCTGCAGGTGTTTGGCTTCTCTTTGGAGAGCCCATTGTCCAAGTACCTGTTTTGTTTGTCCGTGCTGGCCGTCATAGCCTTGCTGGCTAAAAACCTGGTGCGGGGTGCCGTGGGCCGCGAGTGGATGGCGATCCGTGACATGGACGTGGCCGCTGCCGTGATTGGTATTCGCCCCATGTACGCCAAGCTCACAGCTTTTGCGGTGAGCTCTTTCATTGTGGGCGTGGCAGGAGCCTTGTGGGGCTTTATTTACCTGGGAGCCTGGGAGCCTGCCGCGTTCTCGGTGGACCAGTCATTCCGCTTGCTCTTCATGGTCATCATTGGTGGCATGGGCTCCATCATGGGTAGCTTCTTTGGTGCGGCTTTCATCGTGTTGTTGCCCATTTTCCTAAATCAGTTTCTGCCATTTTTGGCCAGCCTGATAGGAGTTGATATTTCTACCGCTGGTATAGCCCACGCGGAGTTGATGGTGTTTGGTGGTCTGATCGTCTGGTTCCTGATTGTGGAACCTCATGGGCTGGCCAAGTTGTGGTCTATTGCCAAGCAAAAACTGCGTCTGTGGCCTTTCCCCCACTAAGCTTTTAATTTAGTATTTCGTTCCTCATCGCTTCCCAACTTAATTACAGGAGACATTCATGAAGCTTTCTAAACTCGTCCTCGCCAGTTCGCTGGTCGCTTTGGGCACTGCCGTGGTTGGCACCAGCGCTTTTGCGCAGGCCAAAGAGCAATTTATTCCGGTGCTGTCTTACCGCACCGGGCCTTACGCCCCTAACGGTGTGCCATGGGCCAACGGCTATGTGGACTACATCAAACTGGTGAACGCACGCGGTGGTATCAACGGCGTCAAGCTCTCCTACGAAGAGTGCGAGACCGGCTATGACACCGCCCGTAGCGTGGAATGCTATGAGCGCCTGAAAGGCAAAAATGGTGGTGCTGCCTTTGTGCAACCTTTGTCCACAGGGTCTACTTTTGCC
>CAIMHL010000626.1 GCA_903840825.1 uncultured beta proteobacterium | reverse complement strand
GAACTAGATAGGAGATTGACTCATGCGATTAAGTACCAAAGGTAGATTTGCCGTCACGGCCATGATTGATGTGGCTTTGCGTGAGCGTTCGGGTCCGGTTTCTTTGTCCGATATTGCGGCAAGACACCAGATCTCGTTGTCATACCTGGAGCAAATGTTCAGCAAACTGCGCCTGCACGGCTTGGTGGAGAGCACCCGCGGCCCAGGTGGCGGCTACACACTGGGTCACAGAGCAGACAACGTGACGGTGGCTGACATCATCGGTGCTGTGGAGGCCGAATTGGACCTTCCCCGCCCGGTTGAGGCCGTGGCACAAGACATCACCCAGGACCTGTGGGACAGCCTGAACTCCAAAATGGAAGACTACATGCAGTCCATCAGCCTGCGCAGTTTGGTGCTGCAACAGCGCGCCAAGGGCGTGCAGGTCGAGGTACAAAAAACGACCAACCGGGGCGTCTTCAAGAAGCCCAAGCCTGAACCGTTAAAGGCCAGCGTGCCCAACTCGGTGTTTGCCTTGGGCACGGCCTTACTGGCCAGGGGCTGATTTGACAAGCGGCAGTTTGGCCAGACTGCCGTGGTTAAAAAGTGTGAAGCCCGCCGATAAGCCGGATTTTGTGCATGGCACCCTGTCTTGCGACCGCGTGCCAAGTGACTGTCATTAATCTGGGCTGTTGGTCACCCAACAGCTCGGTGCTACCTACCCGCCAACTCCGGGGGCCCCGTCAACGTTGGCCTACTTGGTATTGCTGCGCGTAGAGATTGCCCGTTTCACCCGCACTTAAGCGGCTCGTCTCTGTTGCTCTAATCCTCACCTTATACCGCTCACTTGCGTGAACGGCTTTCAGTGGACAGCCGTTAGCTGCTACGCTGCCCTGTGCAGTCCGGACGTTCCTCCAGTGCGGTGTTTCCACCCGGTGCCTAAGCACCGTCCTTGCGGCTTGCACCAGCGACAGTCTGGCAGGCTTCACCCCCCTATTATCGCGGTGTTCAGCACACCTTTTAATACCCCCGCCATCAAATTAGAGGCTGATCTCGCTGAAAATAGCGAGATTAGTGTCCCCACTGCATTCACCCCCAAGGAGCCGTTCATGAAAGCCGACCACATTCTGCAAACTATTGGCAACACGCCCCATGTGCGCATCAACCGCCTGTTTGGGCCGGGGCACAACGTGTGGATCAAGTCTGAGCGCAGCAACCCGGGCGGCTCCATCAAAGACCGCATTGCGCTGGCCATGGTGGAGGCAGCTGAAAAAAGTGGTGCCTTAAAACCCGGCGCCACCATCATTGAGCCCACCTCGGGCAACACCGGTGTTGGGCTGGCGATGGTCGCCGCCGTCAAGGGTTACAAACTTATTTTGGTCATGCCCGACAGCATGTCAATTGAGCGCCGCCGCCTGATGCTGGCCTATGGCGCCTCGTTTGACCTGACCCCGCGTGAAAAAGGCATGAAAGGCGCGATTGCCCGCGCCACCGAATTGATCGAGGCGACACCTGGCGCCTGGATGCCCCAGCAGTTTGAGAACCCGGCCAACATCGACATCCATGTGCGCACCACGGCGCTGGAAATCATCGCTGACTTCCCCGATGGCCTTGATGCGCTGATCACCGGCGTGGGCACGGGCGGCCACCTGACGGGTTGCGCCCAGGTGCTCAAGGCCAAGTGGCCAAACCTGAAGGTGTACGCGGTAGAGCCCGTGGCCTCCCCCGTCATCTCAGGCGGCGCGCCTGCACCGCACCCCATTCAGGGCATTGGCGCCGGCTTCATCCCGAAAAACCTGCACACCAACTTGCTAGACGGTGTGATTCAGGTAGACGCCGAGCCCGCCCGCGAAATGGCGCGCCGTTGCGCCAGCGAAGAAGGCATGCTG
>CAIMHL010000625.1 GCA_903840825.1 uncultured beta proteobacterium | reverse complement strand
TGACAAGAGCCAGGCCCAGCCCTGTCCCACCTGTGTCTCGTGAACGGCTTCTGTCCACCCGGTAAAAACGCTCAGTCAGCCGGGGAATATGCTCAGGCGCAATGCCAGGCCCCGTATCAGCCACTGAGCAGGCCACACGTCCATCGGGAAGATGCAGCAGTTGCACCTCAATGCGCCCGGAAGGTGGCGTGTAACGAATCGCGTTACCCACCAAGTTGCTCAGGGCACTGTGCAACTCGCTGGGGGAACCGGCAAGCTCTATCGCCAAATCAATACTAAAAACACAGGTGTGCCCCCGAAGCGACAAGGGGTTGAGCGCTGCCGACAAGGCGTGCGCTTCTTGTTCCAGTAGCTGCATCAGATTAGGCAATGACACCCACTGAGTGGCACCAGGAAGTGGACTCCCCTCAAGCCTTGACAGCATGAGCAAATCACTCACCAGAGACTGCATTCGGTCAGCCTGAACAGCCATCAGGTCAAGGTAGCGCTCTCGCTCTGCGTCGGACAGCTGCAATGTTTGCAGCGTTTCGACAAACCCACCCAAAACCGTCAAGGGCGTGCGGATTTCGTGGGAAACATTGGCCACAAAGTCACGCCGCATGGCCTCGGCCTGTTCAACAGCCGTGACATCCCGGGACAGCAAGAGCAAGCGGCCCTCTCCATAAGGATGGAGTTGAACCGACAGGCGTACTGGCATGGCGGGCGAACTTTGTCGGCCCGGCATCAACAACTCATGGCTGTAATCTTGACTCGCAAAATAATTTGCATAACCAGGGTCTCGCACCAAGTTGCCAAAATGCTGCAGCAGGTCGCGCTGAACGTCAAGGCCGTAGTGCTGGGCCGCCATCTGGTTAAACCACTCAATTCGACCCTGCACATCCAGCAAAACGACACCATTGGGCGATGCTTGAAAGGCGGCCAAGAAATCCTGCAGCCGGCTTTGACTATCGCTGGTCATTTGCTCCCTGGAGCGAATCAAACGTCTTGTTCGGTCTGACAACTCGCCCCAAAGGCCTGTTCGCATGGCTACATCGGACGAATCACCCCGACGAAGCCATCGCAAAAAGCGAACTACGCGCGACATATCGAGCAGGAACCACACAAAACTTCCCGAAACAACACCCACCAAGGCGCCGGTCATGAGAATGGAGGATGGCACCAGATAGGCACCCAGCAAACCACCGGCCAGCTCACAGAGAAGAAACAATACAAAACGCAAAAACATAATTAGACGATCACGACCAGCCGATTAAAACTACTTCAAAATGAAGCAAGATCAGGCGTTGACCTGCTGCGCCTGGGGCAAGATTGACTGAGCCGTGAGGCGATAACCAGCACCACGGACGGTCTCAATCATTGAGCCCGCTTCAGCGCCCAGCGCTTCGCGCAAGCGTTTGACATGGACATCAACCGTGCGCTCTTCGATAAACACATGGTCACCCCAAACTTTATCAAGCAACTGCGAGCGACTGTGAACCCGTTCAGCGTGATTCATGAAGTAATGAAGCAACTTGAATTCGGTTGGACCGAGTTTCAACATTTGTGCGCGGAAAGAGACGCGGTAGGTAGACGAGTCCAGCAGCAAATCACCCATTGCCACAGGCCCACCGGCTTGTTCAGGTGCCCGTCTGCGAAGTACAGCGCGAACACGGGCGAGAAGTTCCTTGGTAGAAAAAGGCTTAGCAATATAGTCATCAGCGCCTGCATCCAAACCGGCCACACGGTCTGACTCATCACCACGCGCCGTCAACATGATGATCGGCACTTGTTTGGTTCGCGGGTTGGCACGCCACCGCTTAGCCAAAACCAAGCCACTTTCACCAGGCAACATCCAATCCAGCAAAATGACGTCAGGCAACACATCGTCAAGTTCACGCTGGGCTGAAGCGCTGTCCATTGCCCACGTCGGACGAAATCCGTTGTGACGCAAGTTGACGGCAATAAGTTCGGCAATCGCTGGCTCGTCTTCGACGATCAGAACGCCCGGTTGGTTTCTCATCTAAGCACCGACTCAATACTTTCCATGGAAGTGTGCCGAACATCCTCGCCTTTAACGACGTAGATAATGAACTCGGCGATATTCTTGGCATGATCGCCAATACGCTCAATGGCCTTCGCAAGAAATAACAAATCAAGGCTGGGTGAGATCATCCGGGGATCTTCCATCATGTACGTGATCAACTTGCGGACAAACCCATTGAACTCTTGGTCAATCAAGTCATCTTCTTTTAGAATTGAAAGGGCCGCGGCGGTGTCCAGGCGGGCAAAAGCGTCAAGCGCCTTGCGCAATAAGCCCGATGCCAAATCAGCGGCCATGCGCAACTCCGAGGCTGGCAGGGAGCGGTGTGAGCCACTGCTGATGATGGAGCGAACCATGCGCGCAATCTTCTCGGCTTCGTCACCCACACGCTCAAGGTTAGCCGTTGTTTTGGAGATAGCCAGCAACAAACGAAGATCTCGGGCTGTGGGCTGTCTGCGAGCAATGATGCTGGACAACTCACGGTCAATGTCAACCTCCATGGCATTCACCAAGGCTTCGTTTGACGTGACCTGGTTGGACACCTCGATGCTGAAATGGGACAAAGCATAAATAGCTTGGCGAATTTGAGATTCAACCAAACCACCCAACTCCATCACCTTGGCGGATACGCCATTGAGTTCACTGTCAAACTGAGTGGAGAGATGTTTTTCAGGCATGTTGCCTCCTGTAAAAAAATGAATTAACCAAAACGGCCGGTGATGTAATCTTCGGTTTCCTTGCGACTAGGCTTGAAAAACATCTGCTCTGTTGAGCCAAATTCCATCAAGTCGCCCAAGTACATGTAGGCCGTGTAGTCGCTACAACGCGCCGCCTGCTGCATGTTGTGCGTCACGATGACCACGGTATAGTCGCTTTTGAGTTCAGTAATTAGCTCTTCGACTTTGCCTGTTGAAATGGGGTCAAGTGCCGAGCAAGGCTCGTCAAGCAACAAGACTTCTGGTTTGATGGCTATACCGCGGGCAATGCATAAGCGCTGCTGTTGTCCACCCGACAAGCTGGAACCGTTCTGGTTCAGTTTGTCTTTGACTTCGGTCCACAAGGCCGCTTTACGTAAAGCCCACTCGACGCGCTCTTCCATGTCGGTGTTGTTAAGCGACTCAAAAAGTTTGACGCCGAATGCAATGTTGTCAAAAATCGACATTGGAAATGGGGTCGGCTTCTGAAAAACCATCCCGACTTTGGCGCGCAACAAGGCCACATCTTTTTTGCTGGTCAGCAGGTTTTCGCCATCCAGCAGAATTTCGCCTTCAGCCCGTTGCTCAGGGTACAACTCAAACATGCGGTTAAACACCCGCAGCAGCGTTGACTTTCCGCACCCGGATGGGCCGATAAAAGCCGTCACTTTGTTTTCTGGTATTTCCAGATTAATGTTTTTTAACGCGTGGAACTTCCCGTAATAAAAATCAAGGTTCTTGACCGAAATCTTGATTTTTTCGTTTGTAGCGACAGCTGTTGACATAGTGAGCCTTTGATCTAATCTTTAAAAACGAATTGTTCAGATTTTGGTGCGCGTTAACACGCGCGCCAAAATATTGAGTCCTAAAACGGCCATCGTGATGATGAGCACACCAGCCCATGCCAGCTTTTGCCAGTTTTCATAAGGACTCATGGCGAATTTGAAAATAGTCACAGGCAAACTGGCCATTGGCTCGCCCAAACTGGAGGTCCAGAACTGATTGCTTAAGGCCGTAAATAGCAAGGGAGCTGTTTCGCCTGCGATACGGGCTACAGCCAGTAAAACGCCAGTAATCACACCCGATTGGGCCGACTTCAAAGTGATACTCAAAATCACTTTCCATTTGGGGGTACCTAGGGCGTACGCGGCCTCACGCAGGCCCGATGGTACCAACTGAAGCATGTTTTCGGTAGTTCGTATAACCACAGGAATCACAATCAGCGCCAGCGCTGCAATGCCTGCGTACCCGGAAAATGACTTGAACCGGGTCACGACCACAGCATAAACAAAGAGACCAATGACAATTGAAGGGGCAGAAAGCAAAATGTCGTTGACAAAACGCGTCACGCTGGCGAGCCACCCTTTGGTGTCAAACTCTGCCAAGTAGATGCCGGCCATGACCCCGATAGGAGTGCCCACAAAAGTGGCCAATAAGACCATCAGAAAAGAGCCGTAAATGGCGTTGGCCAAACCACCGGCATCATTAGGTGGTGGCGTCATCTCTGTGAAAGTCGCGAAATTCAGCCCCTCAAAACCAAGTCGGAATGTTTCGTACAAAATCCAAGTCAACCAAAATAACCCGAATGTCATGGCAGCCAAGGACATAGTCAAGGCAATTCGGTTAACCCTTTTGCGCTGGTTATATCGAACCAACCGCGACTGCTCTACAGCAGCAGAATTCAAGGACACAGCAGTAGAGGTCATGTCTTTGCACCTTCATTTTTTTTGAGTTGGGAGAGCAAAATTTTTGAGAGGGTCAGAACCACGAAAGTGATAAAGAACAAGACCAAGCCCAAATACATCAATGAGGCTTGGTGCAAACCGGGTCCGGCCTCGGCAAACTCATTAGCCAAGGCTGAGGTAATGCTGTTGGCGGCCTGGAACAGGCTCAAGGAATCGAGTTGGTTAAAGTTACCAATCACGAAAGTTACTGCCATGGTTTCACCAATGGCACGACCTAAGCCGAGCATGATGCCACCAATAACGCCTGATTTGGTGTAGGGCAGTACGACGGTTGAGACAACTTCCCAAGTGGTGGCACCCAAGCCATAGGCAGATTCTTTGAGCAAGGTAGGCGTGACTTCAAATACATCACGCATCACAGCGGCGATGAACGGAATAATCATAATCGCCAAAATAATACCTGCCGAAAGAATGCCAATGCCCACGGGTGGCCCGGAGAAAAATGCGCCTAAAAAGGGAACGCCTTTGGACATAGCTTGCAATGGCTGCTGGACGTAGGTGGCCAACAAAGGACCAAAAACCAACAAGCCCCACATGCCGTAAACAATAGAGGGAATGGCCGCCAGCAATTCAATCGCTGTCCCTAATGGTCTCTTCAACCACGAGGGGGCCAACTCGGTTAAAAAAAGTGCAATCCCGAAGCTGACGGGAACGGCAATTAACAAAGCGATGAACGAGGTCATCAGGGTGCCGTAAATCATGACCAGCCCACCAAACTCCTCTTTGACAGGATCCCAGGTAGTACTGGTCAAAAAACCCAACCCGTATTTATCGATCGCTGGCCATGCACTCATGGTGAGCGAGGCCAAAATGGCGATCAACATAACAAGGGTAAACACAGCCGCACCTTTGGCTACCAAGCCAAAGATACGGTCTGCCATCGGCCCTGAGCGGGCTTTTTTGGCTGGGGGAGGATTTGTCATAACACGTCCTGAGGTTTTTCCAAACTGATTAATGGGCATTTCGCTCGCTGGAAGTGTAGATGACACGCTCGATCTCCTTAACTGATTTGCTGGCAGGAATGCCGTTTACTTCAAGGCGACAGGCTTGCCTGCTGCATCGACGGTCGTACCCCAAGCCTTCTCAATGGAACCAATCACGTTGGCAGGCATGGGCACGTAATCCAGATCAGTGGCGCTCTTGCCGCCATTTTTGAATGCCCATGTAAAGAACTTGAAAGTCTCAGTGGCTTGCGCTGGCTTGTCTTGCTTGACATGCATCAAGATAAAAGTTGCAGTAGAAATGGGCCAAGCATTCTTGCCAGGCTGGTCAGTGATCAACTGGTAAAACGACTTATTCCAATCTGCACCAGCGGCTGCGGCTTTGAAAGTTTCGTCATCAGGAGCAACGAACACACCATCTTTATTTTTCATGAGGGTGTAAGTCATCTTGTTTTGCTTGACATACGAATACTCAACATAGCCAATCGAGTTGGGCAAACGATTAACGAAGGCAGCAACGCCTTCATTGCCTTTGCCACCGGCGCCTACAGGCCAGTTCACGGCTGTGCCTTCGCCAACCTTGGCTTTCCATTCGGCATGGACACGGCTCAGGTAGTTGGTGAAATTGAATGTGGTCCCCGAACCATCCGCACGACGAACGGGCGCGATGTCCGCATCAGGCAGCGCGAGACTTGGATTTAGGGCTTTGATAGCGGCATCGTTCCACTTGGTGATTTTTCCAAGGTAGATGTCACCCAAAACTTGACCATCGAGTTTCATTTGACCTGGGGCGATACCTTTGATGTTGATCACAGGAACAGTTCCACCGATCACGGTAGGAAACTGGAACTGGCCTTTGGCCTTGAGCACTTCGTCAGTTTGTGGCATGTCAGAGGCGCCAAAATCAACGGTTTTGGAGTCGATTTGTTTGATGCCAGCGCCTGAACCCACCGATTGATAATTAATTTTTACGCCTGTGGCCTTGTTGTATTCAGCCGCCCATTTGGAGTACAAAGGAGCGGGGAAACTAGCGCCAGCGCCTGTAACCTCTTGCGCACCAGCCAGATTGACATAGGCCAATGAAGCAACGCCAGCCATGCTCAATAAAGCGATTTTGATACTTGTTTTCATTGAAAGTCCTTTAAATTTAAATTAGGAATTACTGTTTACCAACTTATGCAATATAAGAACTTAATGTGACAGTCTTGTGACGCTTTGCCGAAAAATGTAAGCGAATTCAACAACTTCCCCTGCAGCCAATGGCGAAAGGCGCATGAAATATCAGCCCAATGGACTTGCTTTGATCAGGTTGGGGGTCGTGAAGCAGGGCAAACGAACCAGAAGCTGCCAACTAGGGCTTGTTTATAGCCAACTTGAGTTGCGGCAGCAAAGCCAGCATGGCGGACCTGCCAGCATCGATTGACCGTCGTCTTGAGCTGAAATCCGAGCTCCCGACCCCCGCCAGAGCTGGTCGAACGACGAGGTCGGCCTCTCGAAGTTCAAAATTATTGATGCTCTTGATCATGATCGTGAAAGTTTGCATCAAAACCTGCAAGGTATCGTTGGCCGCGTTTCCTTCTGGAAAACCTGAAATATCGACCGCAATAACAAGCTCTGCCCCCATTTGCCGCGCATATCGAACGGGTACGGGCGAAACCAGACCGCCATCCACGTAGTCACGCCCAGAAATTTTCACGGGTTGAAAAATGGCCGGAACAGCACTTGAGGCACGCACTGCAAGAGCAATATCCCCCCTTTCAAAAAGCATGCCTTGCCCACTGTTTAGGTCCGTGGCAACGATGCCCAAGGGCATCGCCGTGCTTTCTATCAAGCGGCCATTAACCTGCTGGCTCACATACCTTGCCAAGGCTTCACCGCGCAGCAAGCCTCGGCTAAAAATGGGCAGTGTCCAATCTGCAAAGGTGGCTTCCTCCATGGTTTCTGCAACTTTTTGCAGCTGGGCTCCACTCTTGCCGCTGGCGTAAAGAGCGGCAACCAAGCTGCCGGCCGATGTGCCCACGACCAGATGAGGTTTGATGCCCGCTTCTTCCAGCACCTGTATCACCCCGATATGGGCAAACCCCCTGGCGGCCCCGCCGCCTAGTACCAACCCAATTTTGGGCGGCTTCTTGAGCACAAGCGCTTGATCGGCTGGTGCTTTTTGGGCTGTTGGCGATTTAAGCTCTGGTGAAACAGCACATCCGCTGAGGAAGAGCGTGATCAATAAAAAGTGGAGGTAGTTAAGTTTTAATTTTTTGAATAGCATTTAATAGGAATGGTTCGCATTTAGATTAAGATGGGATCAACACAACTGGAGTTACGCGTGATCTTGACAAAAAAATTCATTTCAATGGCACTTGCAGGCATGTTTGTATGTGTCAGCAACAGCATCGCCCAAGAAAACAGCCTCAATATTTATTCGGCCCGACATTACCCGACTGACGAGGCCTTGTACGGCAATTTTTCTAAAGCCACGGGAATAAAAATTAACCGTGTCGATGCTGACGATGCAGGTATTCTCGCCCGACTCAAGGCTGAGGGTGCGGCATCCCCAGCAGATGTGATCCTTTTGGTGGATGCCTCACGCCTGTGGAAGGGGGAAATTGAAGGACTGTTTCAACCCGTTAAATCCAAACTTTTGAGTGATGCGATAGCACCTCAATTCAGGGGTAAGGCCAATTTGGATGGCGCAATACCTTGGTTTGGTTTTTCAACAAGGGCGCGCGTGGTGGTTTACAACAAGCTTAAAGTCGCAAAGGAAGAGGTCGACACCTATGAAAAATTGGGCAATCCAATCAACAACGGCAGACTTTGCATCAGATCGGGTTCGCACCCTTATAACTTGTCCCTCTTTGGTTCGGTACTGGAGCATCTTGGGGAGGAAAAAACTCAAACGTGGCTCAAAGGAATGGTTGAGAACATGGCACGCTCGCCCAAAGGTGGCGATACCGACCAAATAAAAGGGGTGGCAACTGGGGAATGCAGTGTTGCTGTAACCAACAGCTATTACCTTGCGCGCTTGATGCGGTCTGAAAAATCTGAAGACAAAGCCATGATGGAGAAACTGGGAGTTGTATTCCCCAATCAAGCATCTTGGGGCACGCACGTCAACATTGCAGGTGCCGCGGTCGCCAAAAATGCAAAGAACAGGGAAAACGCCATTAAGTTTTTGGAATATCTGGCTAGCCCCACAGCGCAAAGTCACTTTGCGGACGGAAACAATGAATGGCCGGTTGCCCAAGGCGTATCTATCAGCAATCCAGCGCTAAAAGCACTCACTGGCAACGGATTCAAAAGCGAAAATATTCCCGTCAGCGTCGTGGGAATGAACCAAGTGAAGGTTCAACAACTTCTTGACCGTGTAGGGTTTAAATAAGAGAGTTGGGCGCAGAACAAGTCTGCGCCCGCCCAGTGCAGCAGTCTTAGCCCGCTGTTGCCTCTTGGGGCTCAGGCTTGGCTTTACCCTCTTTCTTGGGCAAAGGCTGAATATCCAGCAACACGTCTGTCTTACTTTCATCCTTGTCATCGAGGTCAACCGTAAGACGCCCGCCGTCAGTGAGTCGCCCAAAGAGGAGCTCATCGGCCAGTGCACGACGAATGGTGTCCTGAATCAGGCGCTGCATAGGCCGGGCACCCATCAATGGATCGAAGCCCTTTTTGGCAAGATGCTTGCGCAGCTTGTCCGTGAAGGTGACATCGACTTTTTTGTCTGCCAACTGCGCTTCGAGTTGCAGCAAAAATTTATCCACCACACGCATGATGACAATTTCATCAAGGGACTTGAAGCTGACAATGGCATCCAGACGATTACGGAATTCAGGGGTGAACAGTCGTTTGATGTCCGCCATCTCATCCCCAGCCTCGCGGATGGTGGTGAAACCCATCACCGACTTGCTGATGGACTCGGCACCGGCGTTGGTGGTCATGATGATGATGACATTTCGGAAATCAGCTTTACGGCCATTATTGTCCGTCAGCGTTCCGTGGTCCATCACCTGAAGAAGCACATTGAAGATGGCAGGGTGCGCTTTCTCAATTTCATCAAGCAACAACACGCAATGAGGCTTCTTGGTAACCGCTTCAGTTAACAAGCCACCCTGGTCAAAGCCCACATAACCTGGAGGCGCACCAATAAGACGACTGACCGCATGCTGCTC
>CAIMHL010000624.1 GCA_903840825.1 uncultured beta proteobacterium | reverse complement strand
CACGGCATCTAGCTTGACTTCATCGAATCCGCACGCCAGCATGCGTGCTTTGATCTCAGTCGCACACGCCCTGTGTGCATCGGTGAGGTAGGTGACGGTGAGCTGGCCTTTCTCGGCATAACCCGGGTCGGTGTGCTCAGCCAGTGCTTCGTGCCAATCCCAAATCATGTCGCCTTGGGTGGGCTCGGTGCCAAATTTATCGTCCAGGCGAATTTCAACAATACGGTGGATGTTGCGCAAACACTCCTGCAATTCAAAGCGCGGGTGGCCGGCCAGGCGACGCTCGAAGGTTTCAATGATCTGCTGCTTGTTCAGACCCGTGCCCCGCGGTCCACGTACGGCCAAGATGAAAGGAAAACCAAACTTGGCGTTGTAGTCCGCATTAAGTTTTTGAATTTTTGCAAACTCTTGGGCATTGCATTGGGTAAGCCCGGCCTTGCCTTGTTCAAGGGTGGATTCGGCCGTCAGGGTTTGGCTGAGCATGGCTTTTCCTGCCAGCTCTGGGTGGGCACGAATAAGGGCCAGCTGAGGCGCTTCTCCCGCAGCATCCAGCACTTCAACCATTTTGAATTTAAGGTCTGCCAAAGATGCGTAGGGGCGCTGCGCCAGTGCGGCCTCTGTAATCCAGGGTGAGTGCTCGTACAGACCGTCGAGCATTTGGCGGGCCTCTTCCATCGAGGCGGTGTTGAGTTGTTGCAGACTGAGGGCCATGGTTTAACGCTCGGCAGAAGTTGAAGAATGGGGGTGTGTCAGTCGCCAGTGCTGGGCAATATCAAGCCTGCGGCAGATCCAGACGTGGTTGTGGTTTTGGATGTAATCCAGAAACTTTTGCAAAGACCGCATCCGCCCTGGCCGTCCCAGGAGTCGGCAGTGCATGCCAATGCTAAGCATTTTGGGGCTGTTGTCACCTTGGGGGTCGCCCTCGGCGTAGAGCACATCAAAACTGTCTTTGAGGTAGGTGAAGAAGTCATCGCCTTGGGCGAAACCCTGCGCTGATGAAAAGCGCATGTCATTGGTGTCTAGCGTGTAGGGCACGATCAACTGCTGCACGACGCTGCCATCGGTTTTGGTCACAGGCATCCAAAAGGGCAGGTCATCACCATAGTAGTCGCTGTCGTATTCAAAGCCGCCAAAGTCCGCTACCAGGCGGTGGGTGTTGGGGCTGTCGCGCCCGGTGTACCAACCCAAAGGGCGCTCGCCGGTGAGTTGCTCAATGGCCGCCATGCCCAATGCCATGTGTTCGCGCTCAGTCGCTTCATCGAGGTTTTGGTAGCTGATCCAGCGCCAGCCGTGGCAGGCAATTTCATGGCCCAAGTCTTTAAAAGCTTGCGTCAAGTCAGGGTGCCGTTGCAAGGCCATACCGACGCCAAACACGGTCAGGGGCAAGCCCCGTTTTTCAAATTCGCGCAAAAGGCGCCACACGCCAGAACGCGAGCCGTATTCGTAAATACTTTCCATGCTCAGGTGCCGCGCGGAGAAACTGGCCGGGTTGAACATTTCGGATAAAAACTGCTCGGACCCTGCGTCCCCGTGCAGCACGCTGTTTTCGCCGCCTTCTTCATAGTTCAAGACGAACTGAACGGCTATGCGGGCCTGATTGGGCCATTTGGCGTGAGGTGGTTTGGGGCCGTAGCCGATGAGGTCGCGTGGGTAGGATGTGGTGCCGGAGGTCATGGTCTGGTGTTTTTCCAAGTACGGTTTTTTAGCGGGTAAATGAGAGGTTGGCAAAAACATGCTGCAAATGCTCGTCCATGAACCGTACCGCCAGCGACTCGTCTTTGGCAGTCAGGGCTTTCACAATTTCTTCGTGTTCGGCGTTGGAGTGCTCGGCCGCGCTGGTGCTTTGGTACATCAGCGTGATCAGGGCGCAGCGTGAAATCAAATCCCCCAGCATTTGCGCCAACACGTCGTTGCCCATGAGTTCGGCCATGCGCACATGAAAATCACCCAGCAACTCGGTGCGACCCGGCACATCGTCTTGGGCGACCGCCAGTTTTTCCATGGCGATATGGCGCTTAAGTGCCTTTATTTTGGCCGGGGTAACTTCCTTTACAAACGCCCGGGTCATTTCAGCTTCCAGCATGCGGCGCACCGCAAACACCT
>CAIMHL010000623.1 GCA_903840825.1 uncultured beta proteobacterium | reverse complement strand
CGCAGGCGTGGTTGATCCAACGCGAGGAGTTGCCGCCAAACAGCGCGTCAATCACATGGGTCTCGTTGATGTGGAAGTAAAACGTGTGGTTGGGGTCGGCCGGGTTGTGGGGGTGACGGGCCTGGGCTTCGGCCCAACTGATCACCTCGCCCACGTACTCAATCAGGGTCTCGCCCTCTGCGATGTCCTGCACGGCAAAAACGCCTTTTCCGTGCACACCGGAGCGACGGGTTTGAATTCGGCGATGAGACTCGGGGGTTATTTTTTGGGACACGTCAGAAAAATTTGGTATCGTGAACTCGTATGGGCGTGCGTGTGTGCGCTCACCCGTGTGTGCGAGCGCCCGTGCGCCCGCGAGAAATGGATTGTAGTCAGATGAAAAATGCAGTTTTCAATAAAACCCTAGTCATTGCAGAAAAGCCCTCGGTGGCCCAAGACATCGTCAAAGCGCTCACGCCCATAGCGGGCAAGTTCGAGAAGCACGACGAGCATTTTGAGAACGACCAATACGTCGTCACCAGCGCTGTGGGCCACTTGGTGGAGATTCAGGCGCCTGAAGAGTTTGATGTCAAGCGCGGCAAGTGGAGCTTTGCCCACCTGCCCGTGATTCCGCCCTACTTCGATCTGAAGCCGATGGACAAGACCAAGACGCGTCTGAACGCCATCGTCAAGCAAGCCAAGCGCAAGGACGTGGGCCAACTCATCAACGCCTGCGATGCGGGCCGCGAGGGCGAGTTGATTTTCAGGTTGATCGAGCAATACGCAGGCGGCGCCAAGCCGCTGGGCAAGGACGTGCGCCGCCTGTGGTTGCAGTCCATGACGCCGCAAGCCATCCGCGACGGCTTTGGCGCTCTGCGCACCAATGCCCAAATGCTGCCGCTGGCTGACGCGGCCCGCTGCCGCTCTGAGGCCGATTGGCTGGTCGGCATCAACGGCACCCGCGCCATGACGGCGTTTAACTCGCGCGACGGCGGCTTCTTCCTCACCACCGTGGGCCGCGTGCAAACCCCCACCTTGAGCGTAGTGGTGGAGCGCGAAGAAAAAATTCGTAAATTTATCAGCCGCGATTACTGGGAAATTCACGCCTCCTTTGGTGCCCAAGCCGGTGAGTACCCCGCCAAATGGTTTGACCCCAAGTGGAAAAAATCAGCCGCCAACGCTGCTGCAGGCAATGAAGAGGCGGACGCTGAACTCAAGGCCGACCGCGTCTGGAACGCCCGCGAGGCGCAGGCCATTGCCGCCGCCGTGCGCGGCCAAAAAGCCACGGTTACCGAAGAAAGCAAGCCCACCACCCAGGTCTCGCCCCTGTTGTTTGATTTGACCTCGCTGCAGCGCGAGGCCAACGGCAAGTTTGGCTTCTCGGCCAAAACCACGCTCTCGATTGCCCAAAGCCTGTACGAGCGCCACAAAGCACTCACCTACCCGCGTACCGATTCGCGCGCCCTGCCCGAAGATTACGTGCCGGTGGTCAAGCAAACCTTTGAGATGCTGGCCGATAGCGGTATGAAGCACCTGGCCCCGCACGCGCTCACGGCCCTTAATGGCAACTACATTCGCCCGTCCAAGCGCATTTTTGACAACGCCAAGGTGAGTGATCACTTTGCCATCATCCCTACGCTGCAAGCGCCCTCGGGCTTGTCCGAGACCGAGCAGAAGATTTATGACCTGGTGGTGCGCCGCTTTATGGCGGTGTTCTTCCCCGCTGCTGAATACCAAATTACGACGCGCATCAGCACCGCTGTCGGGCACAGTTTTAAGACCGAAGGCAAAGTGCTGGTCAAGCCGGGCTGGTTGGCTATTTATGGCAAAGAAGCCGCCGCCGAGCAGATGGACAAAGACGACAAGAGCCCAGGCAACCTGGTGCCGGTGAAACCGGGCGAATTGGTCAACGCCGACGCGGTAGACCCCAAAGCCCTGAAAACCCGCCCGCCTGCGCGTTACTCCGAGGCCACACTCTTAGGCGCCATGGAAGGCGCAGGCAAAACCGTGGAAGACGACGAACTGCGCGAAGCCATGCAGGAAAAAGGCCTGGGCACGCCTGCTACCCGCTCCAGCATTATTGAGGGCTTGATCGCCCAGGAATACATGCTGCGCGAAGGCCGCGAGCTGATCCCCACCGCCAAAGCCATGCAGCTGATGACGCTTTTGCGCGGGCTAGAGGTGGAGGAGCTGACCAAAGCCGAGCTCACCGGCGAGTGGGAATACAAGCTGGCGCAAATGGAGCAGGGCAAGCTGAGTCGCGAATCCTTCATGGCCGACATTGCCGCCATGACCGAGCGCATGGTTAAAAAAGCCAAAGAATACGACCGCGACACCGTCCCCGGCGACTACGCCACCCTGAGCAGCCCTTGCCCCAACTGCGGCGGCATCGTCAAAGAAAACTACCGCCGCTACACCTGCATGGGCAAAAGCGGCGCCGAGGAAGGCTGCGGCTTTTCCTTTGGCAAAACCCCGGCCGGGCGCACGTTTGAAGCGGTTGAAGTCGAGCAGTTTTTGCGCGACAAAAAAATTGGGCCCTTGAGTGGCTTCAGGTCCAAAGCCGGCTGGCCGTTTACCGCCGAGATGATCATCAAGTTTGATGAAGAAACCAAAAACTACAAACTCGAATTTGACTTTGGTGACGACAAAAAAGGCGAAGAGTCCGGCGAGTTGGTCGACTTTGGTGCCCAAGAAGCCCTGGGCGCTTGCCCCAAATGTGGCGGCTCGGTGTTTGAGCACGGCAAAAACTACGTGTGCAGCAAGGCCGTGCCCACGCTAGAGCAACCAACCCCCAGTTGCGACTTCAAGAGCGGCCAAATTATTTTGCAGCAGCCCATTGAGCGTGAGCAGATGATGAAGTTGCTGGCCACCGGCAAAACCGACCTGTTGGACAAGTTTGTCTCCATGCGCACGCGCCGAGGCTTTAAAGCCATGCTGGCGTGGGACGCCGAGGCGGGCAAGGTCAACTTTGAGTTTGCCCCCAGCAAGTTCCCCCCGCGCAAGACAGCGGCCAAGACAGCATCGAAACCGGCGGGCAAAACCACGGCCGCTGCTAAAAAAGTAGCTGGCCGAGCATCACCAGCAGGCGCTGCAGCCAAAAAAGTGCCTGCAAAGAAAGCGGCTGCCAAGAAGACGGCCACCAAGACCGCAGCGGTCAAAGTGCCGCGCAAAACCACGGCCAAACCCGGCTCAGGCTTCCTGCCCAGCGAAGCTTTAGCCGCCGTCATTGGCACCGAGGCCATTGCGCGTCCGCAGGTCATCAAGAAAATGTGGGACTACATCAAGGCCAACAACCTGCAAGACGCCACCAACAAACGCGCCATCAACGCCGATGCCAAGTTGCTGGCCGTCTTCGGCAAGCCACAGGTGACCATGTTTGAGCTGACCGGTATTGTGGGCAAGCACTTGACGGCGCAGGTGGCTTCGGCGGAGTAATTAATGACGATATTGGCCTCTAGACGAATATCGCCGTGCTTGACCAGCTATTTTATTTATAGTGAAGTGGGCTGGCCAATTTATTCGTAATGCGTCCACATCCGCAGGATGCGCACCGATATCTCAGGCACCAATACCTTGTACACAAACTGGTGCTGAATGGTGAGGCGGCGCGAATAGGTGCCCGCCAAGTCCCCAGCCAGCTACTCAAAAGGGGGCGGATTTTGAAAAGGATCGGCTGCCAGCACGGGTGCGTTTGATCTCTGTCCCGCGCTTGACGCTATTTGATATTTTTCGCATTCAAAATCAGCCCATGATTCAAATACAAGCTCCCTTGCAAGCGCTCATCGTTCAGTGGCAAGTCGACGCT
>CAIMHL010000622.1 GCA_903840825.1 uncultured beta proteobacterium | reverse complement strand
CCAAACTATTTTGCAAGGAGCTCATATAAGGATGTGCAAAGTACAGTGTCAATCAAATTGATTTGTTCAGGCCGATTCGGCAATCGAAACTGCAGCTTCCATGTCAACGGCAACAATGCGGGAGACTCCCTGCTCTTGCATTGTCACGCCAATTAATTGCTCAGCCATCTCCATGGCGATCTTGTTGTGGCTGATAAACAAAAACTGAGTCCCCTTGCTCATGCTCGACACCAGCTTGGCATAACGCTCGGTATTGGCATCGTCCAGCGGGGCGTCCACCTCATCCAGCAAGCAAAACGGGGCGGGATTAAGCTGAAAAATCGCAAAAACCAGTGCAATCGCCGTCAGCGCCTTCTCACCGCCTGAGAGCAGGTGAATGGTCTGGTTCTTTTTGCCCGGTGGTTGGGCTACCACCTGCACGCCCGAGTCCAAAATCTCTTCGCCCGTGATCACCAAGCGGGCATTGCCGCCGCCAAACAACTCAGGAAACATCCGGCCAAAGTGCTCATTGACCGCATTGAAGGTGCCCGAGAGCAACTCACGGGTTTCACCGTCAATCTTCTTGATGGCGTCCTCCAGCGTGGTCATCGCCTCCACCAGATCAGCAGTTTGCGCATCCAAAAAGTTTTTACGTTCGCTGGCCGCAACCAACTCGTCAAGTGCCGCCAAATTAACCGCGCCCAAAGCCGCAATGTCGCGGTTCAGGCGGTCAATCTCGCCCTGCATGCCGCCCAAGCGCACATTGCCATGGGTAATAGACAAGGCCACGGCTTCAAGATCCGCTTTGGCTTCGTCCAGCAGTTGCGCATATTGCTCAAAGCCCAGGCGTGCGGCCTGCTCTTTGAGCTGAAACTCGGTGATGCGTTGGCGCAGAGGGTCAAGCTCGCGCTCCAACTGCAGACGGCGCTCATCGCTGGCCCGCAGTTTGGCGGTCAAGTCATCGTATTCGCTGCGCCGGGCACCCAAAGACTGCTCGCGCGCCAGCTTGGCGGAGAGCGCATCCTGCAAGCCGCCTTGCGCTGCAGCGTCATTCAAGCGCGCCAACTCATCTTGTGCTCTTTGGGCCTCAGAGGCCACAGAGCTTGCTTGCTGCGCTGCAGTTTCGATAGCACGCGACAACTCGGCCTTGCGCGCATCCAGGCTGCGCATGGAATACACAGCCTCTTGCGACTGGCGCTCCAGGCTGCGTTGCTGCTCGCGGCACTCATTCACGCGACGCTCAGCACCAAACACCCGTTCGTCCAGCTGGGAGTGGCGCTCTTGGCTGTCAGCCAACTGCATGTCCAGCTCTTCAAACCGGCCTTCAGCCGTCACGCGCCGCTCTTGCAAGTCGCCCAGTTGTGCATCCACCTCGGCCAAGTCGCCTTCAATTTGCGCACTGCGCACCCGGGCCTGCTCGGCAAGCTGGGTCAGGCGCAAAGTTTCAACCTGCAGTTCGTGGGCGCGGTTTTGGCTCTCGGTGGCTTCGCGGCGCACCACCACCAGGCGCTGTGAGGCCTGGCGTAGGCGGCTTCAGCCCGCACCAAGCCCGAGCGGGCCTCGTCGCTGATCATGGCCTGCGCCCTGATTTGCTTCTCCAAGTTCTCAATTTCTTGCGCACGGGCCAACAAACCGGCCTGCTCGGAGTCCGGCGCGTAAAAGCTCACGCTAAAAGGCCCGATGGCGTGGCCACTCTTGACAAAAATCAGCTCGCCCGGCTGCAGCTTGTCCCTATTCGCCAGCGCGTCTTCAAAACTATGGGCGGTAAAACAGCCCTGCAACCAGTCGGCCAGTACAGCTTTTTGACCAGCATCGTTGATGCGCAGCAGGTCTGCCAGTCGCGGCAATGGGGCCGATTTCTCAGGCAGAGCCGCCAACGGTGGGCTGTAAAAAGCCAGCTTGGCGGGTGGTGCGTCATTGCCAAAAGCACGCACCATCTCCAGGCGCGAGACCTCGAGCGCGCCCAGCCGCTCGCGCAGCGCGCCCTCCAGCGCGTTTTCCCAGCCTTGCTCTATATGGATGCGGGTCCATAAACCCTGCAAACTCTCCAAGCCATGGCGTGCCAGCCAAGGCTGCAACTTGCCATCGGTTTTCACCTTTTCCTGCAAGGCTTTGAGCGCCTCCATGCGGGCTGAAAACTCGCCCAAGCGCGCTGACTCGGCATTGACCGCCTGTTGCTGCTCGCGCCGCGTGTCGTCCAGTTGTGGCACGCTGTCCTGCAACTCATGCAGGCGGCCCTCTGCCACGCTAGCCGTCTCCAGGGCTTGCTCCAGTTGGCCCTCAAGGTTGAGCAGGCGCTGCTCATCGGGCGCGGCCAGCGCATTGCGGTCGGTGCT
>CAIMHL010000621.1 GCA_903840825.1 uncultured beta proteobacterium | reverse complement strand
CGCATGGCGGTGGGCGAGGCGATCACCAATTTGCTGGCCGCGCCGTTCGAGTTGTCTCGCGTCAAGCTCTCGGCCAACTGGATGGCCGCGTGTGGCGAACCAGGCGAAGACGCTGCGCTGTACGCCACGGTGAAAGCCGTGGGCTTGGAGCTGTGCCCGGCCTTGGGTATTTCCATTCCCGTGGGTAAAGATTCGCTCTCGATGCGCACCACCTGGAAAGACGAGGGCGTGGCCAAAAAAGTGACCTCGCCGGTGTCCCTGATCGTGACCGCCTTTGCCACCTTGGCCGATGTGCGCGGCACCCTCACGCCCCAGCTTAATGCGGTGGAAGACACCACGCTGGTGCTGATTGACTTGGGCCGTGGCAAAAACCGCATGGCTGGCAGCATCTTGGCCCAAACCCTGGGCCAGTTGGGCAACGAAGTGCCTGACCTCGATCACCCTGAAGACTTGGTGAATTTGGTCAAGGCCGTGAACGCTTTGCGCGCCCAAGGGCAAATTTTGGCCTACCACGACCGCAGCGATGGCGGCTTGTTTGCTGCCGTGTGCGAGATGGCGTTTGCCGGGCATGTGGGTGTGTCCCTCAACGTTGATTTGCTGGTGACCGAGGGCGACGGCATCACCGACAGCCGCGCCGATGTGGGCGACAGCAAAAACTGGGCTGGCCAGGTGAGCGCGCGCCGCGATGAGCTGACGCTGAAAGCGCTGTTTAACGAAGAGCTGGGTGCGGTGCTGCAAGTGCGCACGGCAGATCGCAGCGCCGTGATGCAAGTTTTGCGAGCGCATGGCTTGAGCAAGCACAGTCATGAGGTGGGTAAAACCCGCCTGCCTGGCACAGCTATGAGCTTGGGCGTGGGTGAGGTGCAGGTGTGGCGTGATGCCAAAGCCGTGTTTGGCGCCAAGTTGGCTGACTTGCACCAAGTGTGGGATGCCACCAGCTGGAAAATTTGCCAACTGCGCGACAACCCAGTCTGCGCCGATGCCGAACACGCCGCTGCTGGTGACCCTACTGATCCGGGTATGCACGTCAACGTGCCGACCAACGAAGCGCAGCAACCCCTTTCCCCCGCCCTCATGCTGTCGCGCCCCAAGGTGGCCGTGCTGCGCGAACAAGGCGTCAACTCGCACGTTGAAATGGCCTACGCCTTTACCGAAGCTGGCTTTGAGGCTTTTGACGTCCACATGACCGACCTGCAGAGCGGCCGCGTCAAGCTGGCCGACTTCAAAGGTGTGGTGGCGTGTGGCGGCTTTAGCTACGGCGACACGTTGGGCGCAGGCATTGGCTGGGCACGTTCTATCACCTTCAATCCGGTGCTGTCTGAGCAGTTCAAAGACTTCTTTGCTAGAGGCGACACCTTTGGACTGGGTGTGTGCAACGGTTGCCAGATGTTTGCCGAGTTGGCCGACATCATCCCCGGTGCCCAAGACTGGCCGCGTTTTACCACCAACCAGAGCGAGCGCTTTGAGGCGCGGCTTTCGATGGTGGAAGTGCTGGAGTCGCCTTCGCTGTTCTTCAAGGACATGGCCGGCCACCGCTTGCCGATTGCTGTGGCACACGGTGAAGGTTTTGCCAACTTCAAGTACCGGGGCAACGCCGATAAAGCGATTGCAGCGATGCGTTTCACCGATAACCACGGCCAAGCCACCGAGGCTTACCCGTTCAACCCCAACGGCAGCCCCGGCGGATTGACCGCCGTGACCACCTTGGATGGCCGCTTCACCGCCATGATGCCGCACCCCGAGCGGGTGTTTCGCAACATCCAGATGAGCTGGACCAACGGCGACCCCGCAGCTTTGAGCGCCTGGATGCAGCTATGGCACAACGCCCGGCGCTGGGTGGGGTGAACTTTACAGAAGCTGCATCCGCTTGGCGGCTTCGGTCAGCTCTGCCCTGAACTTGGGATGGGCGATTGAGATCATCTCCTGCGCGCGCTGCTTGCCAGATTTCCCGCGAAGTTGCGCCACACCAAACTCGGTGACTACATAATTAATGTCGTTCTTGCTGGTCGTAACATGCGTGCCGGGCGAGAGCGAAGGCGAGATGCGGGAAATAGAATCGTCTTTGGCAGTGGAGGGCAGCACGATAAAGGCTTTGCCGCCGTTGGAGCGGTTGGCCGCGCGCACAAAATCAACCTGACCGCCAGTGCCCGAATAGGGCAGGTGGGCCAGGCTCTCAGACCCGCATTGGCCCAAAAAGTCAATTTGCAGCGTAGCGTTGATAGCCATCAGCTTGTCGTTTTTAGCGGCCAAATAAGGGTCGTTGGTGAAGTCGACCGGGTGCATCTCCAGGGCTGGGTTGCGGTGCATGAACTGGTACAACTTTTTCGAGCCCAGCGCAAACGTGGCCACCATTTTTCCTGGCAGATAAGTCTTTTTCCGGTTGGTGACCGCACCACTTTCAATCAGCGTCAAAATGCCGTCGCCAATCATTTCGGTGTGAATGCCTAGGTCGTGCTTGGCGGTGAGCTGCATCACCACTGCATCAGGAATGCCGCCGTAGCCAATTTGCAGGGTGGAGCCGTCATCGATCATGTCGGCCACATACTTGCCAATGGCTTCCTGCACCGGGCCAATCTTGGGCAAGCCCACTTCCATCACCGGCTCACTGCTCTCCACCAAGGCTGTTACTTGCGATATATGCACATGGCAGTTGCCGTTGGCAAAGGGGACGTTGGGGTTGACTTCCAGCACCACCACACGGGCTTTTTTCAGGGCGGCCATGGTGTAGTCGGCCCCCAAACTGAGTGAAAAGTAGCCGTGCTCGTCCATGGGGGAGGCCATTGAAAACACCACGTCAGCTGGGATTTGACCGCGCTCGATCAGGCTGGGCAGTTCAGAAAAATAAGCGGGAATGAAGTCGATCCAACCCGCCTGACCGCCTGCCCGGGTTGCGCCACCATAAAAGAAGGCGACATGGCGAACGTGCTCAACGGTCTCGGGGTCGATGTAGCCGTATTTACGCACCGCCAAAATCTGCGCGACTTTGACATCGGTGAACCGGCGCCTCTGATCTGACAGCGCCGTGAGCAAGGTGGGGGGTTCACCCACGCCGGTGGGGACGATGATGAAGTCGCCATTTTTCACCAGATGAATGGCGTCTTCGGCCAAACCGCGTTTTTTGTTG
>CAIMHL010000620.1 GCA_903840825.1 uncultured beta proteobacterium | reverse complement strand
GGGGAGGTCGTGGTGTTGATGGACGCCGATGGACAACACCCGGTCGCCTTGGTGCCCGAGATGCTGGAGAAGTGGCGTGCAGGCTCGGATGTGGTCTATGCCGTGCGCAAAACCCGCGACGACCAATCGGGCCTGCAAGTGAGCCTGACAGGCCTTTTTTACAAGCTGGTCAACCTGGGCAACCGGGTCAAGATTCCGGCTAATGCGGGTGACTTTCGCCTGATGGACCGCCAGGTGGTGGAGGCGCTGAAAAGCCTGCCTGAGCGCAACCGATTCATGAAAGGGTTGTACGCATGGGTTGGGTTTAACAGTACAGCCATTGATTACCAACCGCTGCCCCGGGCTGACGGCAAGAGCAACTTTGGCTTGCGCGGCTCTTTGTCGCTGGCGCTGACCGGTATTTTGGCGTTTTCCATTGCGCCATTGCGCGCGTTGACGCTGGTTGGCATGGTGCTCTCGGCTATTGCGCTGGGCTACGGTGCTTGGGTGGTGATTGAGTATTTCTTTGCCGGCATTGCGGTGCCGGGCTACGCCACGATTGTGGTCGGCATGATGTTTTTCAGCGGCATCCAGTTGCTCTCTATCGGGGTGCTGGCCGAGTACGTGGGGCGCATTTATGAAGAGGTCAAGCAGCGCCCACCTTACCTGGTGAGCCAGCGCGAGGGCGCTGGGCTGCCTGTGGCCGGTCAAACCGCATCCCTGCTTTGAGCTTGGCCTCTTGAGCGCTTCTACTTTTTGGTTTTTGGCGGTTGGCGGTACTGCGGCGCTGACGCACATGGGCGTTTTTGCGCTGCTGCAACACCAGATGTGGCCTGAGTTGGCCAATGCGCTGGGTTTTGGGGTGGCGTTTGTGGTCAGTTTTGCCGGCCACCGGCGCCTGAGCTTTCAGGACGCGGGCACCTCGCTGTTGACCAGTTTGCGCCGCTTTGCGGTCACGGCGCTGGCTGGGTTTGCCTGCAATGAGCTGGCATTTACGGTGCTGCTGCGGGTGTTTGCCTGGCCTGCGCTCTTGGCTTTGTCTGTGGCGCTAGTGCTGGCAGCCGGGCAAACCTTTGTGTTGGGTCGCTTCTGGGCTTTTAGGCGCTAGACCACGGCCTGATCGGTACAGCACCCAGCCTGCGCCTTCATAGAAGCGCTGCCAGTCGGGCAGTAGCTCTGTCATGCGGTTGTCTGACCGTGCCACAAACCAGTTGCCAGGCTTAGCGCCTGCTGCCACGAGTTGATCGGGGTGCTGCAAGACCTGAGCGGCCTGCAAGTCGAAATCAGCCCCCTCAAACAACTCACGCTCCCAGCCATCGCCCGTGTTTTTGCGCAACGCAGGCCAGTCGCCCAAAACGATGAGCGGGCGCGTGGTTTGGGCATAAAAAGGCAGGTCGTAGGGGAAGGCGCCTGTGGTGTAGATGGTGTCGGTGGGCCGGGCCTTGCAGGCCAGCACGCGGGCTACGTCTTCGGTGCGGCCGGTGCGGGTGACCTTGCCGACCTGGGTGACCAAGCCCAGTGCCAGTGCGATGTTGACGGCGCAAAGCACGACAAAAACGGTGTGGGCGCGGGCCCGGTGGGCCATGGCGCGCTCCCAGCCCAGAGCCGCCAGCAGTGCAAACGGGGGCATGACGGGCAAGATGTAGCCCACCAGCTTGGAGTTGGGGATGGAGAAAAACGCCAAAATGGCAGCCACCCAAATCCAGCACAAGAGCGTCCAGGGTCTGGCTACCCCGGGGCTAGATGCCAGGCTTGGCAAGGGCCTGCGAAGCTGATTCAGGGCAAAAAACACCCATGGGAAAAACAAAATGGTGATGGCCAACAGGTAAAACCACCAAGGCGCCGGGTTGTTGTAGGTGGCGGCGGTGTAGCGGTTGAGTTGTTGCCCGATGAACATGTAGTTAAAGAAGCCGGGGTGCTTTTGCTGGGCCATGACAAACCAAGGCAGCGCAATGAGCGCAAATAGCGCCAGCCCGGAGAGCCAGGGTAAGTAGAGAATTTTTTTGAACTGGCGCGTCCAGATCAACCAGACAAAAATCACCAGCCCGGGCAGGGCAATGCCAATCAGCCCTTTGCTGAGCATGCCCAAAGCGCAGGCGGCAAAGCCGAGCCGGGCCAGCGTGGCGTGGGGTTTGTCACCGGCCTGAAAAGCAAAGGCAAAGCACCAAATGGCCACACCAATCCAGGTGGCCACCAGCATGTCGTGGTTGATGTACTGGCCACCGACCAAAAAGGTCAGAGAAGTGCCCAGCATCACGGCGGCTCGGCGGGCAATTTGCTCGGTGCTGAAAGTGCGCACGGCCAGGTACAGGGCGACGAGCATCAGGCCAGCGTGCAGGGCGGGCACCAGCCTGAGGGCAAAAGCGCTGACGCCAAAGGTGGCCAGGGAGATCGCCTGTAGCCAGTAGAGGTAGGCAGGTTTGTGAAAAAAGGGCAGGCCATTGAGCCGGGGGGTGAGCCAGTCGCCGCTTAGTAGCATCCAGCGCCCAATTTCGCCGTAGCGGCCCTCATCGGGCACTGCCAGGGGGCGCAGGGTGGCCATCAGCAAGAGCATGAGCCAAAGGGCGATGAGCGTGAGCCAGGATTTTTGTCGTTCAGTCATTGAGATCGTTATTGAATTTTTTAAGAAGCACGCAAACAGGCCGCACCGCGCACCAGTTGAACCCCGGCTTGGGCGAGCGCGTCAGCAAATTGGGGGCTGCGCAGGTAGGCATATTCCTGCGCGCGTGCTTGGCCAATAGCGTCACCCGCCTCGGCTTGGCGCGCTGGGTGGCACATGATCAGGCTACCCGCTGGCGGGCCCTGGAGCCAGCCCTTCATAAGCTGGGCGTAGCGGGCGGGTGGGCCTGAGAAGTC
>CAIMHL010000619.1 GCA_903840825.1 uncultured beta proteobacterium | reverse complement strand
TGTGCCAACTGGTGGGCGACAACACCTCGGACTTCACGACCGAGTACGGCAACATCAGCGCCGCCAGCATTGGCGCCATTCAACGCGGCCTCATGCAAATAGAGGCCCAGGGGGGCGACCGCTTCTTTGGCGAGCCCATGCTCAACATCGAAGATTTCATGCAAACCGACGCCCAGGGCCGAGGCATGATCAACGTGCTGGTAGCGGATCAACTGATGAATGCGCCGCGCTTGTACGCCACGTTTTTGCTGTGGATGCTGAGCGAATTGTTTGAGACCCTGCCTGAGGTGGGCGACCTGGACAAGCCCAAGATGGTGTTTTTCTTTGACGAAGCCCACCTGCTGTTTGCTGACGCGCCCAAAGTGTTGCTCGAACGCATTGAACTGGTGGTGCGCCTGGTGCGCTCCAAAGGCGTGGGCATTTACTTTGTGACGCAAAACCCACTGGACGTGCCGGACTCGGTGTTGGCCCAATTGGGCAACCGGGTACAGCACGCCCTGCGCGCCTTCACGCCACGCGACCAAAAGGCGGTTAAGGCGGCCGCCGACACCATGCGCCCCAACCCTTCGCTGGACATTGGCGCGGCCATCACGGAGCTGGCGATGGGGGAAGCGCTGGTGAGCTTTCTGGACGACAAAGGCCGCCCTGGCATCACAGAGCGCGTTTACGTCTTGCCCCCGGCCAGCCAACTTGGGGCCATCAGCCATGAACAACGGCAAGCTTTAATCTCAAGCTCTTTGGTCGCTGGCGTCTATGAAAAAACACTCGACCGGGCATCGGCCTATGAAAAAATCAAGGGCCAGACTAGCCAGCCAGCTGCAGCCCAACCCGCTCCTCAAGATGGCCAAGCTCAACCAGCCCCTGCGGCTGGGGGTGGTTTTCTTGACAGCATTGGCGACCTGTTTGGCGGTGGCGTGCGGCGCAGCCGTGCCAGCGTGGGCGAGCAACTGGTTAAAAGTGCCGCCAGCGCTATTGGCCGCGAAGTCGGACGTCAGATTATTCGCGGGGTGCTAGGCAGCATATTGGGGGGCGGACGCCGCTAAACCCGGCCCACAAGCCTGCGTGACCAGCCGCGCCCCCATTGACCGCTACTATTGCCTCACAAGCTCAACACCCAACAATTTAAGTAAGGAATTTCATGACCACCTTGACGCAGCCCACCCCCCAGGTTCACCTAGTCAACCACCCGCTGGTTCAGCACAAGTTGTCGTTGATGCGCAGAAAAGACGCCAGCACCAACAGCTTTCGCACCCTGCTCAATGAAATCAGCATGCTGATGGCTTATGAAGTGACGCGCGATATGCCGATGCAGGACGTGGAGATCGAGACCCCACTGGAGACCATGACCGCCAAGATGATTGACGGCAAAAAGCTGGTGTTTGTGTCCATCTTGCGCGCCGGCAATGGCATTTTGGATGGCGTGCTCACGGTGGTGCCTGGCGCCCGTGTGGGCCACATTGGCCTTTACCGTGATCCCAACACCCTGCAGCCGGTGGAGTACTACTTCAAAATGCCCAAAGACATGGAAGAGCGTGACATCGTGGTAGTCGACCCGATGCTGGCCACGGGCAACTCGGCAGTGGCCGCAGTGAGCCGCTTGAAGCAGTTAAAACCCAAATCAATCAAGTTTTTGTGCCTGCTAACCTGCCCTGAAGGCATTGCCACCATGCACAAAACCCACCCGGATGTGGAGATTTTTACCGCCGCCATTGACCGCCAACTCAACGAACACGGCTACATCCTGCCGGGCTTGGGGGATGCAGGCGACCGCATTTTTGGTACGCAGTAATTTATAACAAAGAGGCCTGTTAAGCACGCCAGGCTTGCTTAACTAGCTTCTTTATTAATAGTAAATTAGCGTCGTCTCGCCGACCTCACCCCGTTCAAATCAGACACCGTCCCCAGCACTTTGTTGAGGCGCCCTGAATCGGCGACCTCGACCGTGAAGGTCATCCAGGCCGTGCCTTTGACTGACTGGGTTTGCACCCCAATCACGTTCATTTTTTCTTTGGTGAAGACTTCCGAGATGTCGCGCAACAGGCCCTGGCGGTCTGCCGCCTCGATGGCGACGTCCACTGGATAAACCGATGTGCTGGCCGAGGGGTTGTGGCCCCACTCAACGTCAATCACGCGCTCGCCATTTTTAGCCACCATCTCGCGCAAATTGGAGCAATCGGTACGGTGCACGCTAACCCCCTTGCCCCGCGTGACAAAGCCGCAAATCAAGTCAGGCGGCGCGGGCTTGCAACACTTGGCCAACTGCGTCATGAGCGAATCAACCCCCACCACCAGCACCCCGCCTTTGGCAGAAGACCCGGCGCTGCGCGGTTTGCGTAACAGCGGCATTTCATCTTCAGCGGCCACGGGCTCGGGCGGACGCAGCAGGTTTTCGATATTACGCAGCGAAAACTCGTCTTTGCCGACTACCTCAAATAACTCATCGGCCGAGTTAAAGCCCAACTGCGAGGCCAAATCTTCCAGCTTGACCGAGGTTTTACCCAAACGCTGCAACAGCTTTTCTACCGCTTCGCGCCCCTTGGCCACTGTCTCGTGCAGGGCCATCGCGTTGAACCAGGCGCGCACTTTGGCACGCCCCCGGTGGCTCACCAAGTAACCCAACTCAGGGTTGAGCCAGTCGCGCGAGGGACCACCCTCTTTGGCCACCGTCACCTCCACCGTTTGGCCGTTTTTAAGCGGCGTATTCAGCGGCACCATCACGCCGTCCAAGCGTGCGCCCCGGCAACGGTGCCCCAAATTGGTGTGCACGCTGTAGGCAAAGTCCACCGCGGTAGCGCCCTGGGGCAGTTCCACAATGGCAGCCTCGGGGGTCAACACATAAATGCGGTCCTCAAAAGAGGCGCCCTCAACGCCCGAGGCGCCTTCTTGCGCCGCGCCCGACAAATCGCGCTCCCAGGCCAACAACTGTCGCAGCACGGCAATTTTGGCGTCGTAAGCGCTGCTGGCGGACACGCCCGCGTAGCCCTTGGCGCCCGCC
>CAIMHL010000618.1 GCA_903840825.1 uncultured beta proteobacterium | reverse complement strand
TTTTTCATGGTGCCTGATCATGCATCAAGCGCTGAACGGCTGCGAGATCACCCCGTGGTGTACGGCCTTTGGCGTCAGGTCGCATGGCGCCGCGCACGTCATCACGGTCATAAATCAGCAGGTGCACGCCCACCTCTTCGCCCAGCTCAGGGCAAAAGGCATGGATGCTCAGGGCCTCGACCGAATCGCCATGAAAACCCGTCACGGTGCGTGGCACGTAGTCGACCTTGTGGTCAATCAGGGCAATTTCAGCTGATTTGCTGTCATCGCAAAACAATTGAATGTAAATATCGGAAGTTAGGGTGGCATAGCCATGCCAAACCGACCCACCCAAGCAGGGTCGAAACTCGGCCATACGCGTCATCCAGACCAAAGCCAGTCGGCGCAGGGCCAATAACTCATCCGGTTGTGTATCGGCGCAAAAAATCGAGATGTACTCGATCACCGCCTCTTCCATGTCGTCATTGCTGGGAAGCGCGGTTCTGGGCGGCAAGCCCATTTGTTTGATGGCGCGGCGTTTGGCAGCGCCAAAATCCAGGCCCTCCTCGACCACCATACGGGCAGCAACCGCTGCAATTTCTGATTTCAGTTCATCCATGGGAGCGTATTTTGCACGCCAAAGAGCGCGTCTGTGCCCGCCTAAAATAATGCCATGCATATTCATATTCTCGGTATTTGCGGCACCTTTATGGGCGGTTTGGCGGCACTGGCAAGGGAAGCGGGCCACAAGGTCACGGGGTGCGACGCGGGCGTCTACCCCCCCATGAGCGACCAACTTCGGGCGCTGGGCATTGAGCTCATTGAAGGCTTTGGCGCTGAGCAGCTCGACCTCAAGCCCGATATGTTTGTCGTGGGCAATCTGGTCAGTCGCCAGCATTTAGCCGACGGCACACCCAAATTCCCCCTGATGGAAGCGATTCTTGACGCCGGACTGCCCTACACCAGCGGCCCGCAATGGATGGCTGAGCATGTCTTGCAGGGACGCCACGTCATTGCCGTGGCCGGCACCCACGGCAAAACTACCACCACCGCCATGATCACCTGGATTTTGGAATGCGCCGGCCTCAAGCCCGGCTTTCTGGTAGGGGGCGTGCCCATGAACTTTGAGGTCTCTGCACGCCTGGGCGGCAACGCCAACCCCGCCACGCCCAGCATCGGCCCCTGTTTTGTCATTGAAGCCGACGAGTACGACACCGCCTTTTTTGACAAGCGCAGCAAGTTTGTCCATTACCGCCCACGAACCGCCGTACTCAACAACCTTGAGTTTGACCACGCCGACATTTTTGACAGCCTGGCCAACATAGAACGCCAGTTTCACCACCTGGTGCGCACCGTGCCGGGCAAAGGCCCCCACGGCTCGGGCCGCGTGGTGGTGAATGGCCTGGAAGAAAGCCTGGCGCGCGTGCTGCACCAAGGTTGCTGGAGCGAAGTTCGCAGCTTCGGCGCGGCGGTAAGTGACTTCACGGCCTCGGGCGAACCCCATGATTTTGAAGTGCTGCACCACGGCAAGCCTGCAGGCCGTGTGCAATGGGCGCTCACCGGAATGCACAACCAGCTCAACGCCTTGGCGGCCATCGCTGCGGCTGAGCATGTGGGCGTCTCGCCTGAGGTGGCAGCGCAGGCTTTGGGCAGCTTTGAGAACGTGAAACGGCGCATGGAAATACGCGGCCAGGTGGCCATTGAGGGCGGAAACATCACGGTTTACGATGATTTTGCCCACCACCCCACCGCCATTCGCACCACGGTAGATGGCCTGCGCCGCCGACTGGGGCCGCACGAACGTATTTTGGCGATCTTCGAGCCCCGCTCCAACACCATGAAACTCGGCGCCATGAAGGCCCAGTTGCCTTGGAGCCTGGAGCAAGCAGACCTGGCCTTTTGCCACAGTGGTGGGCTAGGCTGGGACGCCCAGGAAGCCTTGGCCGTCATGGGTGACAAAGCCAGAGTCGCCCCCAATGTCGATGACTTGGTCACGCAAGCCATGACCGAGGCCCGACCCGGCGACCACCTCTTGTGCATGAGCAATGGCAGCTTCGGTGGCATTCACCTCAAGCTGCTCAAATTGCTACAAAATAAATAGCTGCTCTAGCATGGCCTGCTTGTTAAGCAGGCCATTAGTTCATTATTTATTGCGGCGAGCCTTGACCGCGTTCGACAGCACCTCAAGCGATTGCAACGAGTCATCCCAACCCAGGCAACCATCGGTAATGCTTTGGCCATAAGCCAATTGACCAGGCTGATCTTTGCCAGGGGTGAACTTCTGGGCACCCGCTGTCAGGTGGCTTTCCACCATCACGCCAAACACGCTGGTTGAACCACCGGCAATTTGGGCGGCAATGTCGTTCGCCACTTCAAGTTGGCGCTCGAACTTCTTGCTGCTGTTGGCATGGCTGCAATCCACCATCAACGTTGCGGGCAACTTGGCCGCGACCAGATCAGCGCAAGCGGCTGCCACGCTGGCGGCGTCATAGTTGGGGGCTTTGCCGCCGCGCAAAATAACGTGGCAGTCCGGGTTGCCATTTGTTTGCACAATCGCGACCTGGCCGTTTTTGTGCACCGACAAAAAGTGGTGTCCGCCTGCAGCGGCCTGAATCGCATCGGTCGCGATTTTGATGTTGCCGTCGGTACCGTTCTTGAAACCGATGGGGGCCGACAAACCTGAAGCCAGCTCGCGGTGCACCTGGCTTTCGGTGGTGCGCGCGCCAATGGCGCCCCAAGATATCAAATCACCGAGGTATTGGGGTGAAATGACGTCCAAAAACTCACTGCCTGCGGGCAGGCCCATGCGGTTGATCTCAATCAGCAACTGACGCGCCATACGCAGGCCTTCGTCAATGCGGAAACTCTCATCAAGGTACGGGTCGTTGATCAGCCCCTTCCAGCCCACCGTGGTGCGGGGTTTTTCGAAATACACGCGCATCACAATTTGCAGCGTGTCAGCGTACTTTTCGCGCTGCGCCAAAAGGCGACGGGCGTAGTCCAAAGCCGCAATGGGGTCGTGAATAGAACAAGGGCCGATGACCACCAGCAAGCGGTCATCCGTGCCGGCCATGATATCGTGAATGCTGTGGCGGGTGTCACTGATCAGCGTCTCAATGGCGGTGCCGCGAATCGGGAAAAATCGAATCAAATGCTCTGGAGGGGGTAACACAGTGATGTCCTTGATGCGTTCGTCGTCAGTCTGGCTGGTGCGGTCGGTGGGGCGGGTCGTGTTCGCATACCAGGTCTCGGTGCTGGCGAGGGGGGCTTCTGATGTCATGGTGTGGCTCCTAAATTCAAAAAATTAAGTCAAACAAGCATAAAAAAACCGCCGGGGTGGCCGGCGGTTTTTGGAAGATCAGGACGTTTTTTTCAGGTACGTTCAGAACTCTCTACCGCCGGGGGCGCTTGAGAACCAAAAATAGCTAAAGTAAAAACGGGTTGAATTCATAAATTGCAATGTAGCACAGTCCGGGCACGCTTTGGCTTACGCCGTGCCGCCCACCGTCAGGCCATCAATGCGCAGTGTGGGTTGACCCACACCAACAGGCACGCTTTGGCCTTCTTTGCCGCAGGTGCCCACGCCGCTGTCAAGCTTCATGTCGTTGCCAATCATGCTGACGCGCTTCAAGCACTCAGGGCGACTGCCCACAATGGTGGCACCCTTGACAGGGTACAAAATTTTGCCGTTTTCAACCCAGTAGGCTTCACTGGCCGAGAACACAAACTTGCCCGAAGTGATGTCAATGCCCACGCAGACCTGCTCACCATGATGGTGAAAGATGCCTGGCGGCGCTGGTTGCACGGTGGGCGGAACTGGTTGGGGTTGGGTTTGTAAATTAAATCGGGCTTCGTCCCTTGTGGATTATGCGCAAGCAGTCGCAGCGGGCTAGGCCTGCGCGGTCCACCGCAAATGACCCTGTCGTCAGGCGAATTTTTTGGTTATGGCTCGCCCAGGAATCATGCTGTAGTGAGAATCAGGGTGGTTTTTGGGGAGGGTTGGTGGTCAACCGAAGGTGCAATACTGGGCTTAAGGTGGTTAAAGTCCGAAATATTTTTAACCAAAATAAATTATGTAAAATTATTTTTACTAAATTTTAGGGGTTATTTGATGTCTATGAACGCCAATATCACAGCCTTTGTCACTGGCGGCGGCTCCGGTATAGGCAAAGCTTTGTCGTTGGCCTTGTCAGCACGTGGAATGACTGTGTGTGTGTCCGACGTGAACTTGAATGCCGCGCAAGCAGTTGCCGTTGCATGTGGCCCACGCGCCACCGCCATTGCACTGGACGTCTGTGATGCAGAAGCTGTCAAAGTGAGTATTGAAAGGTTTGCTGCGACCAATGGGCGGTTGGACTACATTTTTAACAACGCTGGCATTGGGATCGCAGGTGAAACAAGTGACATCCCACTTGAAGCGTGGCGACGGATTGTTGATATCAACATATACGGGGTGCTGCATGGCGTGCTCGCCGCATACCCGATGATGTTGAAACAGGGTTACGGACACATCGTCAACACAGCATCGCTGGCGGGCTTGGGACCGGCACCACTTTTTACGCCATACGCATTGACCAAACATGCAGTTGTGGGATTGAGTACCAGCTTACGCGTTGAAGCAGCGTCGCGAGGTGTGCGCGTGAGTGTGTTTTGCCCAGCAGCTATTGAAACCCCGCTGCTTGATAGCGGTAATCCAGAGGAATTCAAGATCAGTTCCGCACCAGATGCTCGTCGTTTTTTGACGGCATTGGCCGGACCACCTTACTCCGTGGAAAAGTGCGTCAAGGAACTCTTGGAGGCACTAGACAAAAACAAAAGCATTATTGTGTTGCCAGCTCGAGCAAGAATGGCATGGCACCTGGGAAGGTGGTTTCCGGCACTCGTTGAAATGATGAGTCGGTCCGCGCTGGCAAATGAAAGAAAAGCAATCAATTAGTCGATAGCCTGTGCTTTCGAGCGCCGTGCAGGGGTGACTAGACTGAATAAATCAAAGTCAGCTTTCAGCCATGGTGGGTGTTCGCATTTATGAATTGCTCGCCACAAAGCTGCCCAGTGGGTGCTCTCCGTCCCGAAGCGGCTGCGCTACTTCATGCAGCATGACGGGGTGCTCTGAACTTGCCGGCGATGGAGTCCAGGATGGTTTGGATCAGTCTTTCGTTCTTCGCCTGGAACGAACCGATCCTCGTACCTTGGGCAACTCGTTCCAGATCAAAGCCGGATTGACCACCCGATGTCTGTGCCCGCAGTGCCATCGGTACGCTTTCATATGCCATGTAAACCACACAAGGTACCAAAATGACCCGATAAGTTCAGCATAACGCCAATTGGTTAACCTGGGGATTTTTGAAGCCGAAGCACGGCGTTCGATTTCAAGTGGGGCCCCGGAAGAAATGCTGCCATCCATACTCAGGGGTGGGCTACACCAGCAAATTTGGCACATCATTGAATTCCCATTTAACTGGTCCAGGCAAATTGTTGGCCCGTCAATCCGTTTTGAAGCAAACCCTCACCCTGCCTCAGGGCTCACTGAGACTGACCGGGCTGCGCTGGATGAGTCCAGGTTCGTCGTGCAGTGTGCGGCCACGCACAGGTTTTTGATTGCGCTGCAGGCTTCGCGTCAGCACGCCGGTAGCACGCCGAAGGGCGCGGTTCAACGCAGTGCGCCAGTCGGGTGCCAGGGAGACGATGACCACCGTACCTGCAGTCTCAGTGCTTAGTTCAACCTGGCAGCGCTTGTCCACACCCCCACGCGGCCCGTTCACATCCGATAGGCGCACCCTTACGCGCGGCACCAAGGCTGTCAGGCGCCGCAGGGCAAAGCGAACACGCTCTACGCATAGCCCACGCAGTTGGCCACCATCGGCATCGCGGGATTCAAAAATGATTTGCATCGACTTATCTCCAGTGGTTGAAAGAAGAACCAACGATAGAGGTCCCAAAGATTCTTAAAAAGCAGATAATTTCTCAACCAGACTCTTAAAAAAACTGATCATGAAAACACCCTTCAACTACAAGCACCTCTATTACTTTTGGGTGGTGGCCAAAGAAGGCGGCATCTCACGGGCGGCCGACAAGTTGGATATGGCGGTGCAAACCGTCAGTGCCCAAGTACGTGAGCTTGAGCGGTCGCTGGGCTATGCGCTACTCAAACCAGCCGGGCGCGGCTTGGTTTTGACCGACGCAGGCCTGGCCGCCATGAAGCAGGCAGACCAGATTTTTCAACTCGGCGAAAGCCTGCCAGCTTTGGTCCGCGATGCCGTGAGCGCGCCGACGGTGCGCCTGGCAGTGGGCATCTCGGACGGTCTGCCCAAACTCGTGGTGCGCCGCCTGTTGCAACCTGTGATTCCAGAGCCCCACTTGCGCCTGTTGTGCCATGAGGGAGAGTTTGACGAACTGCTGGGTGACCTTGCCTTGCATCGCCTTGATGTGGTGTTGTCAGACCGCCCTGCGCCGAACAACCCCAACATCAAGTTGTACAGCCATAGCATGGGGTCATCCACTATCGCCTGGTACGGTACGGCGGACGTCGTGAAGGCCGCCAGTCAGGACTTTCCCCAAAGCCTGACCGACGTGCCGATGCTGCTGCCCACCGGGCATACTGCGGTGCGTGCCCGTCTGGACAACTGGCTTGAGCAACGGGCCATACGGCCACGCATTGTGGGCGAATTTGAAGACAGCGCTTTACTCAAAACTTTTGGTGCCAGCGGCATGGGCATATTCCCGGCGGCCGAGTGGGCACATGAAGATCTGCTGACCCATTACGCGGTACAGCGTTTGGGTCCTTGCGAAGGGATTGCCGAACACTTCTTTGCGATTGGCACCGAAAAGAAGGTGCATCACCCGCTGGTGCAACGGCTGCTGCAACCCGCGCTTTAAGATTGTCCAAGGCCCTGCGCTACTTCTTGGGTTGTGCTGTGGCCGAGCGCACGCTGAGCAACATGGTCAACACCAAGATGCCCACCACCACGCCGAGTGACAAGCCCACCGGTATTTTGTAGATGTCAATCAGACACATCTTGGTACCGATGAAAACCAGAATCACCGCCAGACCGTAGTTAAGCAGGTGGAACTTGTTGGCCACCGCGGCCAGCAGAAAGTACATGGCGCGCAATCCCAATATGGCAAACACATTGCTGGTGAGCACAATGAAAGGATCGCTGGTGATGGCAAAAATGGCGGGGATGGAGTCCACTGCAAAAATCACATCAGTGAGCGCAATCAAGCAGATCACCATAAAGAGCGGTGTCGCTATTTTTTTGCCGTTTTCCACGGTCCAGAAATTCTCACCATCGTAGTTTTTACTGACGGGCAGCAACTTGCGCAGCAACTTCAAAGCGGGGTTGTCGTCCAGGTCAGGCTCTTTGCCAGCGGCCCACCACATCTTCACACCTGTGAGGATCAGGAATGCGCCGAACACATACAAAATCCAGTGGAACTCGGCCAGCAACCAACCACCCACCAGAATCATGATGGTGCGCAGCACGATGGCACCGATGATACCGATCATCAGCACCCGCTTCTGAAACTGCGTGGGCACCGCGAAGTAAGTGAAGATCAGCAGAAACACAAAGATGTTATCCACCGCCAACGACTTCTCGATTAGGTAACCCGTCAGAAATTCCAGCGACTTGGTATGGGCAATTTCTGTGGAACCCGTCGCATCTTTCACAGCCCACCAGAACAGGCCGTTGAATAAAAAGCTCAAAGCGACCCAGACCAGAGACCAGTTCAGCGCCTCTTTGACGCCAATATCGTGTGAGCCCTGCTTCCTGAGCACCACGAAGTCAATGAAAAGCGAGACCAGCACGATGCCGATGAAGGTGGCCCACAGCCACAGGGGAGCAATTGTTTGCATAGATAACCTTGAAAGTTGAAGACCATTCACCCGACGTGGGTGTCCGTGGTTCGTGCAGCAACTGAAAGCGCCACCACACGGGGATTGATAAAGTCTAGCGGGATATACCCATATTTATCCAGCATTAGTTAACGATATAGTTCTAAAAAACAAGAGTGTTTTCACGCATTTGCCTGCTGTCAGTAACGCATGGGGAGAGGCATCATCATCTCCGTTTTCATCATTAAATAAGGAGGTTTCCGTGCTCTATTCAATTTCATGGTTTCTGGTTTTCGCACTTTTTGCCCTCTGGTCAACCAGTGTCTGGGTATTGCATTCCCTAGCCGTCTGGTCATTGATAGGTGTTGGTTCGATGGTGGGGTCAACACAACAGATCGATCATTTACTCGTCCCCGGTTGGGTGAGTCACTGGATTCCTTCGGATGTGATTTTGGCTTTCAAGGCAAGTATTGCAACCGCTTTGCCATGGGTGGAGTCTGCCCTTTCTGCGCTGCCCTCGGTCGCGGGATGGTTTGCCCCACTGGCTTGGATCGTGTGGGGATTCGGGGTTGTGATTCTTGCCGTCGGTGCAGTGGCACTGCACTGGTTCATCTCCCAGACGGGTCGGTCGGCGGGTCCGGGTCAACGGCGCGTCCTTCAGGCCGGTTCTTGAACACCGCTCCCAGTGCAGACATTCCCTATTTTGCGAAGTAAATTTCTACTCAATACTGCTTTTTAATGAGTATTTTTTTACCTATCCTTGCTTCCGTTCTTTCATTTTTAAGGAGATTCCTATGAAGCGCTTACTTTCCGTCTTGGCCGTGGTCTTTACCATCGGCTTTTCAACTGTCGCTGTCGACGCCGAAGCAGCAAAACGCATCGGCTCAGGCAAATCGATGGGCACCCAACGCCAAGCAACGCCGGACAAGGCCCCCACCGCTGCCACGCCCGCGGCGGCGGCCATGCCCGCCGCCGGTGCTGCTGCGGCACCCTCTCGCTCCTGGATGGGGCCGGTTGCCGGGCTCGCTGCAGGTTTGGGCCTAGCCGCACTGGCGTCCCATATGGGCTTTGGCGACGAATTGGCATCCATGGTCATGATGGGCTTGCTGGCCGCAGCGGTCATGGTGGCCATTGGCTTCTTTATGCGCAAGCGTGCAGCCGCGCAGCAGTCCAACGCGACCAAGCCAAGAGGCTTGCAGTACGCGCATGTCAACCCGGGTACGGCACGGGATGCAAACAACAGCGCTGAGCAAAATGTGCCCGCCTACAAAGTTTTGATGCCCGCAAGTGGTGCCAACACCATCGGCTCTGGTATTGGCTCTGGCATTGGTGCCACTAGCGACAGCGCAAACCGGATCCCTGCGGACTTTGACACCGCAAGCTTTTCCCGTAACGCCAAGGTCAACTTTATTCGCTTGCAAGCCGCCAACGACGCGGGCGATCTGGACGACATCCGCCAATTCACAACGCCTGAAATGTATGCCGAACTCAAGCTGGAGATCGCCGAACGCGGCACAGCAGTCCAGAAAACCGATGTCGTGAGCATCGAGACTGAGGTGATCGACGTGAACGAAGACGCAGACCGCTATCTGGTGAGCGTGCGTTTCACAGGCGTAATTCGTCATGAAACCAACGAGCCAGAAGAGTCGTTCAGCGAGGTCTGGCATTTGATAAAGTCACGTCACGACAGCGGTGGTTGGGTACTGTCCGGGATTCAGCAAATGTCGTGAGCCCGGATCCGCTCGCCATCGCTTGAAGAGTCCGGGAGAGTTTGCCGGCCTTCACCGTTTGAGGGCAGTCTAAGATGTAGCCCTTTTAACCGGAGCACACCCGTGAGAATAGAAACGCTCGCCGTTCACGCATCCGTTGCGGGCTAGTTGGATGCTCATGCCGTGGTCTTGTACGACCAGACAGGCGGGGGAGTCGACCAAACATGGCGTCACGCGCACGTCTTTGCCAACGGCAAGGCTGGGTATAAACTCAGTATTATCAGCGACCCAGCCCACGCTGGCTCCGCCCCATGCCCGCCACTGCACGCCCAACGCAAGCGCATTCCGTTACCGAGGGCACGCAGACCAGGCGAGTTCTGGACCACATCGGTGTCGACTCGGAGCCACCACACATTTCCCCGGCCCGCGGACCACCGCTGTGGGATGACTGCGACGCGCAGATGGATGAGGGGGGCGCACATTGAGCCCGATTGGGATTTGGCGGCGCAAGCGGCACCCGACTTTGAGGTCGATCAGCGCATTAACTGGTGAACTGGCTGGACTTGGGGTTTTGCAAAGCGGTGATTCAGACTCGCTGGCGGGTAGCTAGGCGCTAGGCACACCCGGCGCAACGCTAATCCCTCGTGTGAACAGCGCATTTTGGCGGTGAACCGCCTGACTGCGGGCACGGCGAGGGTTTCTATGCGGGTTGAGGGCTCTTCCAGGGGTGATACTTGGCCCCATGCGTTTGAATTTCCGACTACGATAGTGCCACCCTGTATTTTAAGAAAGGCGCACCATGTCAATCACCTACACCTCGGTAGCCAACCATTTGCCCGAAAACAAAATGCGGATGTACCCCACCAAAGTCATTAACATCATTGGAGGGCCGGGAAGCGACAAATCGCTGTTTTCGTCGGCGATCATTTTGTACCTGAACCTGCACAACAAGTCGGTAGAGACCATTCCCGACTACGCCAAATCGCTGGTGTGGCAAAGGAATTTTGAGGTGCTCAAAAACCAGTATTTCATTGCTCAGCGCCAATACGAAATGCTGGACTTGCTGGACGGGCAAGTGCAATTTTTGATTACCGAATGCTCGTTGCCCCAAGTGTTGTACTACAACGAAACCTATGCCGACAATATTTGCGACATTGGCAAGACGCGTAGCCAGATATTGGAGTGGTACAAGCAGCACAACAACATCAATGTGTTTGTAGAGCGCGGCGACAAAAAGTACATCCACACTGGGCGCTTTCAGGACGAAGAACAGGCCCGCTCCATAGACCGTGGCCTGCGTGCAACTTTGGTGCGCGAAGGCCTGCGCTACACCGCACTGGCCCCTGATGTGGGAGCTATTAACAAATTCGCCTCCACGCTACTGGAGTAGCGCAATAGGCGCGGGACAAGGCAGCCCTCAGTTAACCGCCTGAACCCCCATGGGCGTGTTGGACTGCGCCAAAGTGGTGACGATGACCATAAAAAACAGCGTGGCCTTGGGTTGGTGGCATTGGTCAAAACCCCCAGTGCAAAAACCTTGGGCAGGGAAGCAAGCTGGTGCCACCGCCCACACGCACCGGCATCGCTATTTTGGTGTGCTGGCTGCGAATTCGCCGCTGCGCTCTGCGGTGACGACGCTGGCATAACCGCCCAAGCAAGTCGCCGTGGACAACAATCGTTTGCGTTGCACCTCCAGTGGCATCAGGCTTATCTTTGACTTGGGTCGGCGCAACCTTGCTTTCAAAAACTACTGCTCCTTGCTTTGGTGTAATTTGGTTTAGTAACGTTCAGAACTCTCTACCGCCGGGGCGATTGAGAGCCAGAAATAGCTAAAGTAAAAAACTCGACGACTTCATGACTTGCAAGGTAGCACAGTCGGCCAACACCTTGGCTTACGCCGTACCGCCCACGGTGAGGCCATCAATGCGCAGTGTGGGCTGACCCACGCCCACAGGCACGCTTTGGCCTTCTTTGCCGCAGGTGCCCACGCCACTGTCGAGTTTCATGTCGTTGCCGATCATGCTGACGCGCTTTAGGCACTCCGGCCCGCTGCCCACAATGGTGGCGCCCTTGACAGGGTACAAAATTTTGCCGTTTTCAACCCAATAGGCTTCGCTGGCCGAGAACACAAACTTACCCGATGTGATGTCGACCTGACCGCCGCCAAAGTTGGTGGCGTAGAGGCCTTTTTTGATACTGGCCACAATTTCTTCGGGTGACTTTTCGCCGGCCAACATATACGTATTGGTCATGCGCGGCATGGGAATCGAGGCATAGCTTTCACGACGACCGTTGCCGGTGGGTTTCACGCCCATCAGGCGCGCATTCATGGCGTCCTGAATGTAGCCCTTCAAAATGCCGTCTTCAATCAACACATTGCGCTGGCTGGTGTTGCCTTCGTCGTCCACATTAAGCGAACCCCGGCGGTCTTTCAAGGTGCCATCGTCCAGCACGGTGACGCCTTTGGCCGCGACGCGCTGACCGATCATGCCGCTAAACGCGCTGGAACCTTTGCGGTTGAAGTCACCCTCAAGCCCGTGGCCAATCGCCTCGTGCAACAAAATACCTGGCCAGCCTGGCCCCAGCACCACCGTCATCTCACCTGCTGGGGCCGG
>CAIMHL010000617.1 GCA_903840825.1 uncultured beta proteobacterium | reverse complement strand
CTACAGGGTCAGCAAGTCGCCGTTCATCCGGCCTATGAAAGTCTTTTCGATGGCTTCGCTCCCCTTGCGTTGCGCGGCAGGGGAGCTGCCAAGCAGGAGTGGGCGGTTCAGCAAATGCTTTTGGCAGCTAAAGCCTCGCAGCGCATGGGCCTGAGGGCGCATGCCACTTTTTCGGGTGCCTTGGCTTGGCCCTACTTGTACCCATGGCCACAGCGCCCTAGCGGTTTGGTGGAGCTGGCTTTTGAAGAATTGGCGCGCCGCTGGCTACCGATTCTCAATGCCTTTGATGAAGCTGGTGTCGACGTTTGCTACGAGTTGCATCCAGGGGAAGACTTATTCGACGGCGTAACGTTTGAACGCTTTCTGGATGCTACGCATAACCACTCCCGTGCCAACATTCTCTATGACCCTAGCCACTTCCTGTTGCAGCAGCTCGACTACCTAGCCTTCATCGATATTTACCACGAGCGTATTCGCGCCTTTCACGTGAAAGACGCCGAGTTCAAGGGCAATGGCCGACAGGGTGTGTATGGAGGTTTCGAGGGCTGGCTGCAGCGTGCGGGACGCTTCCGTTCGCTGGGAGACGGTCAGGTGGCATTTGGTGAAATTTTCTCCAAGTTAGCGCAATACGACTATGCAGGGTGGGCGGTGCTGGAATGGGAATGCTGCCTGAAGAACGCTGAAGATGGCGCACGGGAAGGTGCACAGTTCATCAACAAGCACATCATTCGCGTGGCAGACCACTCCTTTGATGACTTTGCATCCAGTGGTGCGAACCGCCAACAGATCGCCAATCTGATGGGTTTTGATGCCCCCACCTGTTCCGTAGCTTCATGAGCCGCCGCATTCGCTTGGGGATGGTGGGTGGTGGCGAGGGCAGCTTTATTGGTGCTGCGCACCGCGTGGCTGCGCGCCTGGACGACGGCTATGAATTGGTGGCCGCAGCGCTGTCATCTAACGCTGCTCGCGCGCAAAGTAGTGGCGCCACCTTGCATCTAGCCCCGGAGCGCTGTTATGCGGATTATCGTGAGATGGCCAAGGCGGAAGGGGCCCGTTCCGACGGTATTGATGCAGTAGCTATCGTCACACCTAATCATTTGCATGTGCCGGTGGCCCGATGCTTTCTGGAACACGGCATCCACGTCATCTGCGATAAGCCGCTGGGTATTTCGGTCGCGGAAGTGGAAGACTTACTCCAACGGGTGCAATGCAGTGGGCTGATGTTTATGGTCACCCATACTTACAGTGGCTACCCCATGGTGCGCCATGCCCGTGAATTGGTGCAGCAAGGCGCAGTTGGCGATGTGCGTGTGGTACAGGTTGAGTACGCGCAGGATTGGTTGGCGGAGCCGCTGGAGTTGACCGGTCAGAAGCAGGCTGCCTGGCGCTCCAACCCAGCACTTGCCGGACCGGCTGGTGCATTGGGTGACATTGGTAGCCATGCGTTTCACCTCGCTGAGTACGTCACTGGGCTTCGTACAGAAGCACTTTGTGCCGGACTCAACACCTTTGTGCCAGGGCGAACGCTCGATGATGATGTGCAGGTTATGTTGCGTTTTCAAGGTGGCGCGCGAGGCATGTTGTGGGCCAGTCAAGTGGCCGTGGGCAATAGCAACCGGCTTCAACTTCGCGTCTATGGCAGCAAGGGTGGTTTACACTTTGACCACGCTAAGCAAGACCAATTGGTTTATTCAAAACTCGGCGCAGCGGAGCAAACCATTTACCGTGGAAGCGTAGCTGCTGGCAGCTCGGCTGCTGCCGCTACGCGCCTGCCCGCCGGTCACCCGGAAGGCTTCTTTGAGGCTTTTGCGCATCTCTACCGTGAGTTTGCAACGAGCTGGCAGCAACATCAGGCGGGTTCGTCCCAAACTACAAACTACCCAGACATCGCGGACGGTTTGCGTGGCATGGCATTCATTGATTCGACCTTGAAGAGCAGTGTGGCAGGCAGCCTTTGGGTAGACTTATGAAGACTGCTCAATTGTCGGTGGATGTAGGGATGGAGTCATAT
>CAIMHL010000616.1 GCA_903840825.1 uncultured beta proteobacterium | reverse complement strand
CATATTCAAAACCAAACCAGACCATGAAGCCTGTTAACAGTAGTGCAGCCAGAGCGGCCAATGCGTCGAGCACCCGCTTACCCGTAGGCCCGGCCTTGCGATGCGCCAGGTCGACACAAACCATCGCCCCTTGGCGAAAGCAGGACGGCGCACCCAAAAACACCATCCAAATCAGCGCGAACCGGATCAGCACCTCTGACCATTCAGCTGGTTGCAAAAAAACAAACCGCGCCAAGATTTGATACATGCCAAGGCAAGGGGCCAGCACCATCATGGCGCAGGCGCACCACAGCGAGAACGCGGTGGTGCGCCGTTCAAACGAGAGGTAACTTTCGCGCATCAGCCAAGCCCGGTGCGTGCTTCAAGAAGGGCGCTGCTTGCGGTCCTTGCCGCGCTGGGGCGCCACCGCGCCAGCGGTGCGGCGCACGCAAAGGGGGACATCACTTGAAGTTGCGGATCATGTCGATATTGTCTTGGCCAAACTTCTTGCCAAAGTCCTGGAAGGTGGCATTGAGCGCGGTCTGAAACTTGGCTTTGTCGACATTTTCGGTGACATTCATGCCCGCGGCCTTGAGCTCCGAGACCACCCGGCGCTCGTCTTCATCGATGCGCGCGCGATTGGCTTTGACAGCCTCTTTGGCAGATTCGTTAAAGGCCTGCTTGTCAGCGGCCGTCAGCTTGTCCCACTTGGTTTTGCTCATCAACAGCAGTGCCGGGGAGTAGACATGCCCGGTGAGGGTAATAAACTTTTGCACCTGCACAAATTTGGCCGCCGAGATCACTGACAGCGGGTTTTCCTGCCCGTCTACCGTGCCCTGTTGCAGGGCAGTAAACACTTCGGTGAAGGCCATGGGCGTTGGAATAATGCCAAAGGCCTTGTAGGCCTGCATATGCACCGGGTTCTCCATGGTGCGCATCTTCAGGCCCTTGAGGTCGTCCGGGCTGGCAACAGCGCGCTTGTTGTTGGTCATGTGGCGAAAGCCGTTCTCACCCCAGGCCAGTGCATGCAGGTTCTTGGAGGCAAACTTGCCCAGCATGTCCTGCCCAATCTTCCCATCCAAGGCGGCGCGGGCCTGCGCGTAATCCCGGAACAAGAAAGGAATATCCAAAATGGCAACCTCGGGCACAAAGTTGGGCACCGGGCCGGTGGATGTCATGGTCAGGTCAAGCGTGCCCAATTGCACTGCCTCGATCGACTCGCGGTCAGCGCCAAGAGCGCCAGAGTAAAAATTTTGCACTTTGAAGCGCCCATTGCTGCGCTTTTCAAGCTCACGGGCGAAGGTGTCAACGGCCGCCCCGTAGTGGGAGTTTTGCGCGATCGAGATGTTCATCTTCAGGGTTTCCTGCGCCAAAGCAGGAAGCGAATAAACGGCAACCGCCGTCACAGCCGCCAGGTAAGTCATGAGTCGAGATGGGCGCATGGTTGTCTCCAAAGATATAGGAATGGGGTCGAGGCTGGGTTTTAGGCAGGCTGAGTTGTCTGGCTCAGTCAGAAAAGTATAGGCAGCTTGCCCTAGGGTGTCCACCCAAGGCCGGGCAATAGCAGTGCTTTTATGCTAAATCCAAGTGTTTCCTCTAGTAAGGCTTAGCCTGAGCGGCGCCTCAAGCCCAGCACCATGACGCAGGCCACCACCAAAAAAGCACCCCCAACCTGCACCAGCGCGAT
>CAIMHL010000615.1 GCA_903840825.1 uncultured beta proteobacterium | reverse complement strand
CAACCAAAAATTTAAGTTGGCCTTTGGCAAAGGCAAGATGCTGGCGGTGGAAGAAGTGGCTGAGCTCACCGGCCATCCGGTGGGCGGCGTGTGCCCCTTCGGCTTGGCGCAGCCTCTGGCGATTTACCTGGACACGTCGCTGCAAAGTTATGACGAGGTGTTGCCCGCCGCAGGGGCCACCCACAGCGCGGTGCGGATCAGTCCCATGCAAATGGCCGATGTGACGCAGGGTAAGTGGGTGGATGTTTGCCAAGCGGTCCTTGCGCCTGTAGATTTATAGTAAATACGCTTACAAAGTCCGCTGAACGTGCTTAAACAGCTATTGATTATATAGCATGTTTTTTGGAGCCATGCTTGGCGCGTTGAGATGCAGACACTTCGGGACTCAGGCCGACGTGGCACTCGGCGTCTCTCAAATCCCCCGCCCTGTGGGGCTCCTCCTTGACCTCACCACGCCGAGCGCCGCATCGACCTGAGTCCTGAGACGTTGTTGGTGTGCGCTGGATTTAATTCACTGCGCACCAACACGCACCAGCACCACTGGCAGCCGATGCCACTGGGGTGAATGCTGCAGCGGGATCAAGGAGGAGCCCCACAGGGCGGGGGACATCCGCGGAAGCGTTCACCCCGGTGGTATCGGCCCCACAAAAGCACGCATGAAAACTCCAAAAATTCAAACCCATAGCCAAATTAACCACGTTTCACTGAGCCGCCCGCCGCAAAGTTTCCACCACCGGACGCCGCAACACATCGCGCAGCCCCCACCAACCAGCGCCCAGTGCCAACAAAGCACCGCTGACAGCGCCAAACAAAGGCACCCACATCGAGACGTTCCAGTCAAATTCGAACACGTATTTGGCCAAAGCCCAACCGACGATCATCGCCACCAAAGAGGCTAAAAAACCAGCCAACAAACCCACCCCCATCAACTCGGCCCGCTGCACCTGACGCAACAGCGTGCTTTGCGCACCCACCGCCCGCATGATGGCGAACTCCCGGGCGCGCTCCTCGCGGGTTGCGGTGACGGCGGCAAACAGCACCACCAAGCCAGCGGCCAACGTGAAGCCAAACAAAAACTCAACCGCCCCAATGACCTGGTCCAACACACGCTGTATTTGGGCCACCGTGGCCGTCATGTCCACACTGGTGATGTTAGGAAAAGCGCGCACCAACTGGTTGTCAAACCCCGGCGTAGGGGGCGACCTGAAGGCGCTCATGAAGGTGCTGGGCACGTTGGGCAATAGATTCACCGGGTACATGGCAAAGAAGTTGGCCCGCATGGAACCCCAGTTCACCTTGCGCAAAGAGGTAATTTTGGCGTCTGTTTGCATGCCGCCCACGTCAAAGCGCAGACTATCGCCCAGCTTCACGTTGAGCGTTTTGGCAATGCCCTCTTCCAGGCTGATGGCGCCCTGCTCATCGGGCGTCCAAAGGCCGGCTACCACGGTGTTTTGAGTTGGCAACTGCGCGCTGTTGGAGAGGTTGAACTCGCGGTCCACCAAGCGTTTAGCGCGGTCATCGGCGTAATCATCCGGGTTCACTGCTTTGCCGTTGATGGCAATCAGGCGCCCCCTGATCATGGGGAACCAGTCAAACTGGGTGACACCGCCCTCGCGCAGCGCTTGGGTAAACGCAGGGCCTTGCTCGGGCATGACATTGATGACAAAGCGGTTGGGCGCGTTAGGCGGCGTGGCTTGGCGCCAGCTGCTAATAAGGTCGGTGCGCAACAGCACCAGCAACACCAGCGCCAGCAAGCCCACCGCCAAAGCGCTGATTTGCACCACGGCGTAAGCCGGGCGGGCCGAGATTTGACGGGTAGCCAACACCAGCCAGCGCGGTGCCGTGCTCTCGTTCACACTCCAGCGCAAAAGCTTGACGGCAAACCAGCTTAAAACCGCAAAAAGCAAGGCGGCACCGGCAAAGCCACCCACCGCAATCAACCCCAAAGTGATGTCACTGCTGGCGGCCAGCAAAAGAGTGGCAAAACCTGCCACACCCAGCGCCAAAACACCGATGGAGGCGGGTTTGAGGTTGCCCACGTCGCGGCGAATCACGCGCAGCGGGGGCACTTGGGCCAGTTGCAAAACGGGGGGCAAGCCGAAAGCCCAGAGCAGGGTGAGCCCCATGCCCATACCAAACAACACCGGCCAAATACCAGCAGCAGGCAAGGCCGCACTCACCAAACCGGCCAGCAGCAGCACAAAAACATAGTGCACCGCGTAGCCCAGCGCCACGCCCAGGCCACTGGCTAGCACGCCCAGCACGGTGAACTCAAGGGCATAGCTTGCCGCAATGGTGCGCTGGCTCAGGCCCAGCACGCGCAGCATGGCGCAGTCGTCAAGATGGTTGGCGGCAAAACCGCGTGCCGCCAAGGCCACGGCCACCGCGCTTAAAAGGGCAGAGAGCAAGGCAATGAGGTTGAGAAACTTCTCGGCCCGGTCCAAAGTCTGGCTCACCTCGGGGCGGCCGCCCTGCAAGGACTCGACCCGCAGGCCGCGGGCCTGAGGCTGCTTGACCTCGGCTTGTGCCCAAGCCACAAAGGACTTGACCGCCCCCTCGGTGCCCGCCACAGCCAAGCGGTAAGTCACGCGACTGGCGGGTTGGATCAGTTGGGTGGCGTCGATATCGGCGCGGTTGATCATGACGCGCGGTGAGAAGCTCATGAAGCCCGCCCCCCGATCGGGCTCATTGACAATGATTTTTGCCACGCGCAGGCTGGCGTTGCCCAGCCACAGCGCGCCGCCCACAGGCACCCCAATAGCTTCTAGCAAAGGCGCATCCACCCAAACCTCGCCGGGTGCGGGAATGGCGCGGGTCAGGTCGCCTGCTTCGTTGGGCTCATTGCTGACTCTCATAGTGCCACGCAGGGGGTAGCCGGCCTCCACCACTTTCAAGGCCACTAGCTTGGTACCGCCGCCCAGCGCGTCAGGCGCGCGCCCCATGGTGGGAAAGCTCAGGGTTTGCACGACATCCAAGCCCAGAGCGCGGGCCTTTTCGATAAATTGGGCCGGAGTGGGGTTGTCGCTGGAGATCAGCGCATCGCCGCCTAGCAGTTGCCGGGCATCGCGTTGCAGCCCGCCTTTCAGCCGATCGGCAAAAAAGCCCACCGCCGTGAGGGCAGCCACGGCCAAAGTGACCGCCACAATAAGTAAACGAAGTTCGCCCGACCTAAGGTCGCGCCATAAAGTGCGCCAACCAAGGCGCCAAAAAGAAATAGTCATCCCCATACCTTATCGCACTCGCCAAAGCGGTGGTTTGCGCTCGGGGTATTGACCTGATCTTGGCTAGGCAAAAACGCCAACGGCACCCGAGGGTGCCGTTGTTCAAGCGAAGCCCGAAGGCTTCGAGTGATTAAGCCGTTTTAGTGGCTTTTTTCACAGCGTCAACAGCTTGAGTAGCGGCTGCACTGAAGTTTGACTGAGCGGCTTCCATGGCTTTCTTGGCGGAAACTTGGGCAGTCTCAACAGCAGTTTGACCGTTGGTCAAGGCTGTTTTGAAAGCAGCAACCATCGACTCGGAGCCGGCTGGTGCATTTTTGGTCATGGTGTCCACCACGCCGCTGAACGATTTTTGTGCTTCAGCCGCTTTAGCTTCCACAGCTTTGGTGAACTCGGTGCTGCTGTCAGTCACGATGGTTTGAACGTGCTTGGCGTAAGCAGCAGATTTGTCAGCCAAAGGCTTCATCATGCTGGTTTGCAGAGCGATCAGTTCTTGTGCGTCTTTCACGCTCAGAACGGATTGGATGTGGGCAAAAGACTCGCTCAAAGCGGCTTTGGCAGCAGCCATGTTCAACTCAGCCAATTTCTCAACGCCAGCGAAAGCTTGGGTTGTGAAACCTTCGAGTGCTTGCAGGTTGGTTTTGTTGGTGGCCATGAATTGTTCAGCAGTGTTGTTCATTTGGAGTTCCTTAAGTTGTTAATCAAACCAGGCACATGGCACAAACATCCTTGAAGACAATTTATGTTGCAGTGCAGCATGGATGAATTGTAGTCAGAAAATTAAGCAAAAAATTACTTTTGTTGCACTGCAGCAAATTTTAGAGACCTAGGTCTAGCCTTGGAGGCCTTCGGCAGTCGGTTCGCGCCCCATCAGCAGCGCCACTGCCTGCGCGGCGAGCAGGTGGCCATCAAGCAAACCAACCACGGCTTGGGCGATGGGCATCTCAACCCCGACACACGCAGCACGTTGCACCACCGTGCGGGCCGAGTAAACACCTTCAGCCACATGGCCAAGCGAGGCCACTGCTTCATTAAGGGATTGGCCTTTGGCCAGCGCAAGGCCCACTTGCCGGTTGCGCGACAAGTCACCTGTGGCTGTGAGCACCAGGTCTCCCAAGCCACTCAGGCCCATGAAGGTATCTGACTTGCCCCCCAAGGCCAGGCCCAGGCGCGTCATCTCCGCAAGACCGCGCGTGATCAGCGCCGCCCGGGCATTAAGGCCCAAATTCAAACCATCACACAGACCCGTGGCAATAGCCATAACATTTTTGACCGCACCGCCGACCTCAACACCAGCCATATCGTCATTGGCGTAAACGCGCAACATCGGACTATGAAAAGCATCAACCAGCGCTTCCCGAACCGCCGCATCGGCACTGGCAGCCACCAAGGCCGTAGGTTTGCCTTTGGCCACTTCCTGGGCAAAACTGGGTCCACTCAAAATACCAGCTCTGAGGGCCGGGGCTACTTCCATCCGGATTTCATGGGCCAAAAGGCCGAAAGCAGCGCCTGGTTTGGCCACTTCAAAGCCCTTGCAAAGCCAAGCCACTGGCGCAGTGCAGCCCCGCAAACTTGCCAACATATCCCGCAGACCGGCCATAGGTGTCGCCACAATCACGAGATCAGCCCCTTCTACAAGGACTTGCAAATGATTCGCGCTTGCGGTCTGCTCGCCAAGCAGGTGAACATTTAGACGGGGTGGCAAGGCAATGCCGGGCAAATAGCGCGTATTTTCCCGGTGCTCATGCAGCTCACGCACTTGGTGGGCGTCACGCGCGGCGAGGGCCACGGTGTGCTGAACCAAGGGGTTGGCTGCAGCACTGACGGCCAGCGCCGTCCCCCAGGCACCCGCGCCAAGCACTACTATTTTCATAGCTGGTTAAGCAAGGTAGGCTTGGCTTAGAGGTATTTTTTACTTAAATATTACTGAATAATGATGCTGGTTTCAGTTTCTGAAGTCGCGGCAACAGCGGCCAATTGCTGCTGCTGTTGCTGCTCGAACATGGCCTGAAAATTGATTTCCGAGAGGTGAACAGGTGGGAAACCGCCGCGCTGAATCAGATCCGCCACATTGCCGCGCAAGTAGGGGTACACAATTTGAGGGCAAGCGATGCCCATGATCTGGCTCATTTGCTCATCGGGCAAATTGCGGATCTCGAAAATTCCGGCTTGCGTCGCTTCTACCAAAAAGACGGTTTTGTCCTTGATTTTGGTCTGCACGGTGGCGGTCACCGAGACCTCGAAAATACCATCAGCCACGGGGGTGGCGTTCACACCTAGCTGAATATCAACGTTTGGGGACTCTTGCTCCAACAAAATAGCCGGTGAATTGGGCTGCTCCAACGAGGCCTCTTTGAGGTAAACGCGTTGAATTTGGAAAACAGGTTCTTGTTGGTCTGACATGAAAATTCTTTCTGATGAAACAAAGCCCGTTTGAGGGCTTCAAAACGGGCATACGACTTAAACAGTTGGGCATTATCTCAGGTGAAATTCAGGCCCAAGCATCTCATTTATCTAAAAGTGAGCATCAACTGGCATTTAACAAGGGGATCAAACCACCTTGCCCGTCCAGCGCGATCAACTCATCGCAGCCGCCCACATGGGTTTGGCCGATAAAAATTTGGGGCACAGTGCGACGACCCGTGATCTCCATCATCAGGGCGCGTTGTTCAGGGTTGGTGTCAATGCGAATTTCTTCGATCTGCTCAACCCCTTTGGCTTTGAGAATCTGCTTGGCGCGCACGCAATAGGGGCAGACGGCCGTGGTGTACATCTTGACGGGTTGCATCATGGCTTTTTCTTTCAGGATTTTTCAATGGGTAAATTGGCCGCTCTCCAAGCCCCCAGGCCGCCGCCCAGTGACTGGGCCTGCTCATAGCCCAGCTTTTTGGCAATAGCAACCGCGCGCCCGGAGCGAGCACCTGACTGGCAGACCAAAATAACCGGCAGCGCTTTGTTTTTGACCGCGCCAGGTAATTTGTCTTCAAGCTGGCTCAAGGGAATATTTTTGGCACCACCCACGTGGGCTGCTGAAAATTCAGCGGCTTCGCAAACGTCAATCACCACCGCTTTTTCGCGGTTGATCAACTGCACAGCACCCTCAGCGGTCAAGGACCCGCCGGTCGCGCTTTTGAGTACAGGCCAAAGCAACAAGGCGCCAGAGGCCAGTGCAACGCTGATGAGCGCCCAGTTATCCAAAATAAATTTCAAAATCGAATCCTTATAAATAGTCAACCGTAAATACGGCATTTTAGAATACAGGTGTTACGCTTGTTCACACCTCCCCATTTGACCGGACTTGAATCCTGCAATTGCAGGGCCCTTCGCCCTGCCCTTTTTGAATCACCATGTATAAATTAGTACTCATTCGCCACGGCGAGTCCACTTGGAACCTTGCTAACCGTTTTACCGGCTGGACAGATGTTGACCTGACCGACACCGGCATCGAGCAGGCCAAAGATGCGGGACGCCTGCTCAAAGCAGAGGGCTATGACTTTGATGTGGCCTACACCAGCGTGCTCAAGCGGGCTACGCGCACTTTGTGGCATGTGCTCGACGAAATGGACCGCACCTGGCTGCCTGTCGTGAACAACTGGCGCCTCAATGAGCGCCATTACGGCGCTTTGCAGGGGCTTAATAAAGCCGAAGTGGCCAAACAATATGGCGACGACCAGGTGCTGATCTGGCGGCGCAGCTACGACACACCACCGCCTGCGCTGGAGGCCTTAGACCCCCGCTGTGAGCGCGCTGATGTCCGTTATGCCAAGCTGCAGCCTGATCAAATTCCCTTAACAGAGTGCCTCAAAGACACGGTGGCGCGCGTCTTGCCCTTTTGGGATGAAGCGCTGGCGCCCGCCATACTGAAGGGCAAACGCATTGTGGTAGCGGCGCACGGAAACTCCATCAGGGCCTTGATCAAATACTTGGACAACATCTCTGAAACAGACATTGTGAACCTCAACATTCCCAACGGGATTCCCTTGGTCTATGAGCTCGACGACAACCTGAAGCCAATTCGCCATTACTACCTGGGCGATGCCGAGGCGGCAGCCAAGGCCGCCGCTGCAGTTGCCGCGCAAGGGAAATCTTGAGGATTTAGGGAACTGCCTCCTCACAACCCTCTCCAAGCGTGTATATTGAATTGGTACAGGAACATTTATGGCTCAAAAATTGAAAATTGCTGGTTGGATTTCATTAGGTGTGATGGCAGGCGCCTTGACGACGGTCTCACTGCAAACGGTAGCCCGGGGCGCTATGGCACCCTTGCCGTTAGAGGAACTGCAGCAGTTGGCGGCCGTGTTTGGCATGATCAAAAGCAATTACGTTGAGCCGGTTAATGACAAAAAACTCATCACCGATGCCATCACCGGCATGGTGTCGAGTCTGGACCCCCATTCTCAGTACCTGGATAAAAAAGCGCTTAAAGAGTTCAACGAAGGCACCACCGGCAAGTTTGTCGGTGTCGGCATTGAAATCTCACAGGAAGACGGCGTTATCAAAGTGGTGTCACCCATCGAAGGCTCCCCCGCTTTCAGGGCTGGCCTGAAGCCGAACGACCTGATTGTCAAAATTGACGACACCCCCGTGAAGGGCCTGACCCTGAACGAGGGCGTCAAGCGCATGCGCGGTGAACCCAACACCAAGGTCTTGCTGAGTATTTTCCGCAAGAGCGAAAACCGCACCTTCCCCGTCACGATCACGCGCGAAGAAATCCGGACGCAATCCGTGCGCAGTAAGGTGATGGAGCCGGGCTATGCCTGGATTCGCCTGAGCCAGTTCCAGGAACGCACGGTTGAAGACTTTGCGAGAAAAATGGAAGAAATCTACAAGCAAGAACCCAAGCTCAAAGGCTTGGTGCTTGATTTGCGCAACGATCCGGGCGGCTATCTGGATGCGGCCGTGGCTATTTCAGCCGCCTTCTTGCCAGAAAATGTAACCGTGGTCTCGGCAAACGGGCAATTGGCCGAGAGCAAATTCACCTACAAAGCCTCCCCAGAGTTTTACCAGCGCCGGGGCGGCATTGACCACTTGAAACGCCTGAATGAAGTCACCAAAGGGGCTTTGAAAAATGTGCCCTTGGTGGTGCTGGTGAATGAGGGCTCTGCCTCGGCCAGTGAAATTGTGGCTGGTGCGCTGCAAGACCACAAGCGGGCCAAAGTACTGGGCAACCAGACCTTTGGCAAAGGCTCGGTGCAGACGGCGGTCTGTCTGGACGCCGCCTTCCGGATGGACAATTGCCCCAACGCCGCGCTGAAACTGACGACCAGCCGTTATTTCACGCCCAGTGGCAAATCCATTCAGGCCAAGGGCATCGTGCCTGATGTCATGCTTGATGAAACCGAAGAGGGCAATTTGTTTGCCGCACTGCGCACCCGTGAAGCGGATCTTGAAAAACACTTGAACAGCGGCCAGGGTGAAGAAAAGAAAGACGAAGCCCGCGACAAAGCCCGCGAAGAAGCCCGTAAAAAGCTTGAAGAAGAAATGAAAAAGCCTCTAGCAGACCGCAAGTCACCTGAGTTTGGCTCCGAGAAAGACTTCCAGCTGATTCAGGCGCTCAACCAGCTCAAAGGACAACCTGTGATGGTCAGCAAAACGATGGTCGAGCGTAAAGAAGAGAAAAAAGAAGAGTAAGAGAAGAGTTAAACAGCGTGACGGACGACGAACTCCTGCGCTACTCGCGCCATATTTTGCTCAATGAAATTGGCATAGAGGGCCAGGAAAAAATCTCATCAAGCCACGCACTCATCATTGGTGCGGGCGGCTTGGGCTCTCCGGTGGCGCTTTACCTGGGTTCAGCCGGCGTCGGCCACATCACCATCGTGGACCACGACCATGTGGATATGACCAATTTGCAGCGCCAGATTGCCCACACTATGAGCCGCGTGGATAGCCCCAAAGTGCTCTCAGCCCAAACGGCAATTAACGCCATCAACCCACATGTGCTGGTCACCCCGATCAACGCCCGGGCAGATGCCGCGTTGCTCGACGAACTGGTGGCGCAGACCGACGTGGTGATCGACTGTTGCGATAATTTTTCGACACGTCACGCCATCAATGCGGCCTGCGTGAAACATCAAAAACCGCTCATTTCAGGTGCTGCCATCCGGTTTGACGGGCAGGTCTGCGTCTACGACCCGCGCGATGCAAGCTCGCCCTGTTACGCTTGCGTATTCCCCCCTGACACTACCTTTGAGGAAACCCGGTGTGCCACGATGGGCGTGTTTGCTCCCTTGGTCGGCATCATCGGGTCGATGCAGGCTGCCGAAGCACTTAAACTATTGAGCGGTGCCGGCAGGCCCCTGACCGGACGTCTTTTAATGCTCGATGGTCGGGGGATGGAGTTCACCGAAATGCGGATTGGACGCCACGCCAACTGCCCCGTCTGTGGCACACCCCATTAATATTTAAAACTATGACGGCTTGGCGCTGTAACAGGAGCCATGACGCCGTCTGAAGTCTTTGGGATTGAGCGCACGGCCACCAGAAAATACGCCCAGCTGCGATTGCTGTGCAAAAGCCTGCTCCCTTGCGTAGAGGCCCCGGCTTTTTTGCCACCGATAGGACCAGGCCTGACCTGAACTAACCATTTGCGCACCAAGATCCTGGTTTCCCAATTGAATGCGTGCCAGTCCCCGGCCATACACATCCTGGCGGGTGACGGTCACGTTCACCCGTTGCCTCAGGGCAAGTTGAATCAGTGCGTTGCGCGAGGCCTCACCGCCTGCTTGGCAGATTTCGGGCGCATCGATTCCCAGAATCCGTAGTTTTCGTGTAGATCCACCCCGGTCGGGCTGCACCCAAAGGGTGTCGCCATCGGTGACATAAGAGACCACGCCCCCAAAGTTCACCGCGCTATGGGCGCTCATGCCTGTCAGGCACAGTACAAGAAAGAAAAGTTTGATCACGGTGCGCAGTCTACAGCCAGCTTTTATGGGTTTGCAGGGATTTAAGCCCACTAATGGGCTAGAAATACACGTTTCATTCAGCACGCTGAAAAAACGTCGCTGCTAGACTTTATCTTACATAACCTAGATATTTTGTGCATTCTGACCTCCCATTTTCACCGCTCAACCCTTGCAAATTCCGAATGACCTGGATTAAAAAATGGTGAGCAACATCATGCAAATCGGTCAGGATCAGGTGGAAACTTCGCCACATAAGGTCAAGCCTCTGAGCAAGGTATTTGCTGTGACCAGCGGAAAGGGGGGCGTTGGCAAAACGTTTTTCTCGGCCAACTTGGCCGCCGCATTAGCCAAACTGGGACTTCGGGTGCTGGTACTGGATTTTGACCTCGGGCTCGCCAACCTGGACGTGGTGCTTAACCTGGACCCCAAGTTCACGCTGCATGATGTCTTCGCAGGAAAAGTCAACATTGAAGAGGCCATTATTGAAGCCCCCGGCGGTTTTGATGTGCTGCTGGCAGGATCTGCCCGGGTGGAATACGCGCGTCTCGCCGAAGAATTGCGCGAAAATTACCTGAAAACAATCCGTACCCTGACCTCCGCATACGACATTGTTTTGATGGACACCGGCGCCGGACTTTCCGAAGTGGTTCTCTTCGCCGTCTCTATCGCCGCAGAAGTAATGGTCTTGGTGACGCAAGAGCCCACCTCGCTCACAGACGCCTACGCCACCATCAAGATGCTGGCCAAACAGCAAGGGCGCAAGAAGATCAGGATCGTGGTGAACCAGACTGCACGCCAGGGTGACGGTCGCATCGTCACGACCCAGCTGCAACAAGTGTTGGACCGTTATGTCAAGCCCGAACTCAGCCAAGCCATCCGGTTGATTTACACCGGCGAGATTCCTGCTGACCCCTATGTACGCCAGGCCGTCATGCGGCGCCAGCTGCTGATGAAAACCCTGCCTGGCAGCCCGGCCGCGCTGGCTATTCAACAAATTGCCGTGCAAATTGAAAACGCCCTGATCAAACCGTGATGATCCAACCCTCCAACGGGTCCATATGGGCAGGCAAGCCATAGCGAGGGTCGCCGTGTGCGTAACGGGTTTGTGCCCAAGCCGCTTGAATCATGCACAGAACAGCATCCAGCGAATCGCCGCTGGCATCATCAACCAGCACATCACGCTGGGCATGCGTGAGCTTGAGTCGCAAATTCAAACGCGTCTGACCGTGCTCTAGCGCCGTAATCAGGTCTTTTCTGGCGATCAGTCACTCGGGGGTCTGTTTGGCCTTGTCGTCACTTTTGTAACTCCTGCTGTGCAAAATTTCCCGCGCCAACAGGCCAGGATAGCCTTCCACAGCTACTCGACCCGAACCCTTAGAATCTGAACTTTCAACTTGATGGCCAGGATGCAAGCCCACCAAGTTGACACCCGCTTTGAGGAGCAGCGGCACCCCTGCATGCAGCATGTACGCCACAGGAGGATTGACCCATTTCATGGAAGGGCTGGAGCCTGCGGGAATATCGGTCGCACGGTGCGCAAACTTGCCACCCACAGGTCGGGCATTACAAAAAGCAGCAAATTTGGCGCGTATTTCTTCACGGCTCAAAGAGGCATAGTGTTCCAGGCAGTCCGCCCAACCGAGGGGCCAACCCAGTGTTTGCACCAGTTCTCTGGGCAAGCCAAAGGGCAAGTCAAAAGCGCCGATCCAAGCCTTGGGAAGTACCAACCACTCAAGAAACAAATCGAGGGAATTTAACCGCTCCAGTTTCAATAGCTGGACGCGCCCACCAGATAAGGTGCCAATGGCTATAACAATAGGTTTTTTAGCTGTGGGGCGACTCGAAAAATCACATCCTACCAACCAGCTATTTTTTCCCTCCGCATGAGGGCTCAACGGCGTAGCCCCCTTCACGCGCTCAGGATCGGCCAATAATGCAGGCAGTGGCCATCAGCTCTTCGAGCAAAGCCAGGGAAACTTTCCCAGAGACGGAGTACGGGTTGAGCTCAGGCTTTTCTGCGTATTTGAGCAAAATGGAGGCATTGATTTTGGAGATATTGACCGCCCCCATCGTCCAGCCGGCAAATCGCCGCTCGGCAATTTCTTCGTACTGGAGCAACTCGACATCTTTATGGCGAGTATCGCGCTGGATATGGCCATAAAGCTCGCTAATGGCGGTGCGACCACCTTCAATCGCTTGAAGAAAGATACCGCCGCCGTAGCAAAGAATACCGGTAATGCCGCTGCTGGGGTTGTACTGACGGGATTGCGAGAGGATGGCATCGATGGCGGCCGGACTGGTATCGATAGCGCGGCTGGCATAAAGTAAACGTACCAACATGATCAGGCTTTCTTTGGAATCAGGGACAAAAATTCTCGGCGGAGATTGGGGTCTTTGAGGAAACTGCCGCGCATGACCGAGTTGATCATCTTGCTGTCCATATCCTTCACGCCACGCCAGCCCATGCAAAAGTGACTGGCCTCCATCACAATGGCCAGACCGTCCGGTTGGGTTTTTTGCT
>CAIMHL010000614.1 GCA_903840825.1 uncultured beta proteobacterium | reverse complement strand
CATTTAAACTTTGTAATACGCATATTATTGGAACGTTCCAATAAAATTGCAAGTTGATTATCAGAAAATTATGGAAATCACCAATAAACCATGGCCACACCACCCAAAATCGCGCGCACGATCACCATCGTTGACGTAGCTGCTGAAGCCAATGTCTCCAAGTCAACTGTTTCCCTTGTGTTGAAGGGAAGCCCGCTCATCAAAGGCGAAACCGCCGACCGTGTAAGGTCCGCCGCACTAAAGCTTGGGTATGTCTACAACCGCAGAGCAGGGGAGTTGCGCGGAAATGCATCCAATGCAATTGGCGTCGTTATCAACGATCTGATGAACCCTTTTTTTGCGGAGGTGCTGGTTGGCATCGAGCGAAAGTTGGTTGATGCGGGTTACGTTGTCCTTATGGCCCATACAGGCGAGGACGTTGGGCTGCAAGACAAGGTGCTGCAATCCATGCGTGAGCAAAATGCTGCTGGCATCATGCTATGCCCTGCTCTCAAAACGCCTCGCTCCGTCCTAAAGTCTACGCAGGACTGGGGCATTCCCTTTACTGTTTTCGTACGAAACTTAGGTATTGGGAGCTATGACTTTGCCGGCTCGGACAGCGAAGAAGGCGTCTACTTGGCAACCACTCATTTGCTTAACGCTGGCCACGCAGAGGTTGGGTTTCTAGGTGGACAAAAAGGAGTGGTTTTTACCCAGCGACTGGCTGGTTACAAAAAAGCATTGCAGGCCAAGCGACGGGCTTTCTCCGGCGACTTGGTGTTCTACGCCAACCCGAGCCGCGAAGGCGGGTATGAGGCCATGAACACGCTACTCGGACAGTCACCCAAACTGAAAGCGGCTGTTTGCTACAACGACATCGTCGCCTTCGGAGCCCTGTCGGCGCTCGGTGAAAAAGGGCTGCGCGCAGGAACTGATTTTGCACTCATGGGCTTTGACAATATTTTAGACACGGCCCACTCCAATCCGCCCCTGAGCACCGTTGACATCAACCCCAAAGAATTAGGCGAGCAGGCCGCCTCGATCCTGCTGAAACGTATTCGGGAGCCTGATGCCGAGCGGCTGGTGTATATAGGACAAGCCACCTTGCTGCTCCGTCAAACTGCTTAAGTGTTTGTTCAAACCGCTGCGGTGCGCTGGACTTAGAAGGGGAAGGACGCACTGTCCTGTTTCACAGCCAAAATTGTTCGCGACTCGATGCTCCACGCAGAACTATTGATCCGGCCCAATAAAGCATAAGCTTTGTCGCATTTCCTGACGCCAACTTTTATGTCGCAGCTGTCCCAGCCCAGTTTTTCCACTGAGCTCAGCCAAGGCACCAAGCTTTAGAGCGCTAAAAATCGACCTTCACGCGCGCTTTGCTCACCCACAGTCAGCACCGCCATGACCAGGCGCACTTGCTCTGGCGTAACCGGGATAGGCCCGTGCCCCGCCAAGTGGTCGCGCAACTGACTGTAATAAAGCAAGTAGTTGCCTGGCACATCGGGTGCGGCACGCACTACGCGCTGCGCTGCGGTGCTTGCAACCACGGCTTCGTGGCGCACAACTTGCCCCACCCGGGGGTCTTGGCCCCAGTCTTGCAAGGCGCTCAATTGTGGGCGCCTGCCAGTTTTAAGGGCATCTTCCTGCGTGTCCAGGCCATACTTGATGAACGAGCCTTCGGTGCCGTGAACCGTCCAGCGGGGCCCTAACTCAGCCACCAAAGCGCTGCCGTGCAGAATGACGCGCAGACCGGGGTGGCGGCTCTCAAATTTAAGCTGGGCATGAAACCAGTCGTTGACTTGCGCGCCCTGACGCTGCGTTGCCAGGTCAACGTGCACGGCATCCGGCGGGCCAAAAAGCTGCACCATTTGGTCTACCAAATGCGCGCCAAGATCAAACCACAGGCCCGAACCCGGCAGGTTTTCCTCACGCCAGCGGCTGGGCACCGTGGGCCGGTAGCGGTCAAAGTGCGACTCCACCTGCACCACCCGCCCCAGTTGTCCACTGGCCAGCACCTGCTTCAGAGCCAAAAAATCCGCATCAAAGCGGCGGTTTTGAAACACGGTGAGCACCCGTTTTTGCTGCTGGGCCGTGGCCAGTAGCTCGTCGGTTTCAGCCAGCGTCACGGCACAAGGCTTGTCTACCACCACATGTTTACCGGCCAAAAGAGCCGCTTTGGCCAAAGGAAAATGGCTTTCATTGCTGGTGGCAATCACCACTAGGTCAATGCTGGCGTCAGCAAACACGGCTTCAGGCGTGGGGACCACTCGCACCGCGGGCCAATCGGCGTGCACCGCCTCAGGCTTGCTAGAGCAAATGCAGGCCAAGTGCAGGCCGGGCACGCCAGAGATCAGTGGCGCGTGAAAAATACGGCCAGCGTTGCCATAGCCTATCAGGGCGATTTGCAGGGGCGACTGGGGGCTAGGTTTGGTTGATTGGGTGGCTGAAGTCATGAGGTTATGGTGCCTGAGATCAGGACAGGATTATCTAGGTGTTACCAAACCAAAATTAGTGACAGCACAGGCGTGCGTATTTTGGGGATCGTGACCGCTGATTCCGGCAAATCATGACCGGTGGCACAGCGTGCGATAGAGCGCGGGCGGCATAAGCCCCGATGGGCATTCCATCGGGGCACAAGATCAAATCGCCTGAAGATCAACGCCATTGACCGTTATTGGAACGTCGATGTTGCCGCGGATCGCACAAGAATAAGGGCATACGCGGTGCGCTTCGTTGGTCAGCCATATTGCATCGGACTGGACTAAGGACGGCAAAGTCACGTCCAGTGAAACAACGAGCGCAAGTACAACGAGCGCATTTGACTTGCCATTGGTCGAGAACCCTACCGAGGCGGTGACGACCGCATCTGATGTGTCCCATCCCTTGTCACGTCCCATATGGCGCAGTGCGTTTTCGAAGCAGGCAGAATAGCCAGCTGCGAACAGTTGTTCTGGATTGGTCTTTTCCCCCCCTTTTCCGCCCATTTCCTTCGGTGTGGTCAGGGCGATATTCAGGTACCCATCGTCCGATGTTGCCATACCGTCTCGGCCGCCACGTGTGGTCACCTTTGTGGTGTAGAGAGTCTTCATTAGAATGTCCTTTTGCAAAAAATAGTTATAGCAATTGAAAGCGAATAATTAGCTTAGAAAGCGTAATTAAGACGCAGGTTGAAGGCGCTCAAATTCACGTCGGTATTGAGCACACTGTTTTTGGCTGACGAGCTGGAAAAAGCTGGGGTCACAGATGCACCCTCAACATTGAACCAAGGCATGGTGTAAGCCACATACATGGAAATTCCTAAAAGTTAAAAGCTAAAAAATAACAATGTGTAGGTTGCTTGTTCATCATCTGTCGATGATCAGATAATTATTATCAATTAAATCAAAATATACCTAGATTTAATTGCAAACAGAAAAATAATTACCAAACAATTACATTTAATTTTTGATGGGAATTTGCACCCTATTTGCCACTGAATTTCTATTACTTTTTAATTAATACAAATAGGGTTTGTACTAGGTAATTTAGCCAAAAACTGTGTCTCAGTTACACGACAAAACAAGCCTTATTCCCCTATCACCGCGGCTTTCAACTTGGAGTTCCGACGGTTTTCGTTGGTGGAATGGGGTTGTAGGCCCAAACTGTGCCAACGATTTTGGAACAGTTGTCACACCTCGGCGTACGCACACAACGGCTGGAAGTCTTGGCTCACCCCTCCATCAAAGAATTAAGCACGGTGCTTGTGCTGACGGAGCCGACACGAGAGTGGGT
>CAIMHL010000613.1 GCA_903840825.1 uncultured beta proteobacterium | reverse complement strand
TGAGCTGCGGGCAGCTAACCGCATCCGTGAAAATTTGGGCGAGCGCGTGCACATCAACGTGACCAGTTTTAACCGTCAGGTCTTGCTGACCGGCGAGGCGCCCACAGCCAAAGACAAGGCCTTGGTGGAGCAATTGGTGTCCAAGGTGGAGAGCGTGCGCGCGATCGTTAATGAAATAGGCCTGACAGGCAATGCCTCCTTGACCCAGCGCACCAACGACACCATCACCACCGGCCGGGTAAAAGCCGGTTTGGTGGATACCAAAGACCTGTTTGCCAATGCCTTCAAGGTGGTGACCGACCGGGGTACTGTTTATCTGATGGGCCGTGTGACCCAGCGCGAGGCGACCCACGCCACCGACGTTGCACGGAGCACCCCAGGCGCTTTAAAAGTGATTCGGGTGCTGGAGATCATCACCGAGGAAGAGCTGCAGGGCTTGATGCCCAAGCCCGCCCCGGTGGAAGTTAAAAAATAAGGCTTAGCGCAGCCGCTTGATCAGGCTGGATGTGTCCCAGCGCTGGCCGCCCATGTGCTGCACATCGGCATAGAACTGGTCGACCAGCGCCGTCACGGGCAGCCGCGCGCCATTGCGCTTGGCTTCGTCCAGCACCAAGCCGAGGTCTTTTCGCATCCAGTCCACAGCAAAGCCAAAGTCAAACTTATCGGCCACCATGGTTTTGCCCCGGTTGTCGAGTTGCCAGCTTTGTGCGGCCCCCTTGCCAATCACATCGAGCACCTGGTTCATGTCGAGCCCGGCTTGTTGGCCGAAGGCAATGGCTTCCGAGAGGCCCTGCACCAACCCGGCAATGCAAATCTGATTGACCATTTTGGCTAGCTGACCGGCACCGCTCTCGCCCAGGTAGGTGAAGGCTTTGGAAAACGCCATGCCCGCAGGCTGCGCAGCGGCAAAGGCAGCGGCGTCTCCACCGCACATGACGGTGAGCATGCCGTTTTGCGCACCAGCCTGTCCGCCTGACACGGGCGCATCGACAAAATTGAGCCCCAGGTTTTTAGCCGCAGTGAACAGCTCACGCGCTACGCTGGCCGACGCTGTGGTGTGGTCCACAAACACCGCACCGGGCTTCATGCCGGCAAAAGCACCATCGGCGCCCAGGGTGACGCTGCGCAAGTCATCGTCGTTGCCCACACAGCTAAATATGATGTCGGCATTTTGGGCCGCCAGGCGCGGGGTTTCAGCGTGCTTTGACGCGCCTGCACCGGGAAACTCAGCGCACCAGGCGACCGATTTGGCGGCCGTACGGTTGTACACCGTGACCTGGTGGCCAGCTTGTTCCAAATGACCGGCCATGGGGTAGCCCATGACACCCAAACCTAAAAAGGCTACTTTGAGGGAAGGGGTGGAGTCGTAAGTTTTCGCGTTGATGTTGGACATGAATGAGGGCGCTTCAGGGGGAGAGTGACAAATTAGTTGGCGGGGAAATTCTCGGGTGTTTTGGCTTTGCTGCGGGCCTCGGCCGATGAGATTATGTTCCGTTTAACCAAATCGCTGAGGCTCTGGTCCAGCGTTTGCATGCCCACATTGCTGCCGGTTTGCATGGTGGAGTACATCTGCGCCACTTTGCCCTCACGGATCAGGTTGCGAATGGCGTTGCTGCCCAGCATGATCTCAAACGCAGCCACCCGGCCTTGACCATCGCTGGTTTTGCACAGGGTTTGCGAGATGACGGCCTGCAGCGACTCGGACAGCATGGCGCGAATCATCTCTTTTTCGTCACCGGGAAACACATCGATGATGCGGTCAATGGTCTTGGCTGCGCTGGAGGTGTGCAGCGTGCCCAGCACCAAATGCCCGGTTTCTGCCGCCGTCATGGCCAGCCGAATAGTTTCAAGGTCGCGCATTTCACCCACCAGAATCACATCTGGGTCTTCGCGCAGCGCGGCGCGCAAGGCGGAGGCGAAACTTTGGGTGTGGGCGCCAACCTCGCGCTGGTTGATCAGGCTCATGCGTGATTCATGAACAAACTCAATCGGATCTTCTACAGTCAGAATATGGCCCTTTTCATGCTCGTTGCGGTGGTTGACCATCGCTGCCAAGGTGGTGGACTTGCCTGAGCCCGTCGGCCCGGTCACCAGCACCAAGCCGCGTGGTTTGAGGGCCAGATCAGCAAATATGCGGGGAGTTTTCAGTGCCTCTAGTGTCAGAATTTGGCTGGGAATGGTGCGAAACACCGCCCCGGCGCCCCGCAGGTGGTTGAACGCGTTGACGCGAAAGCGGGCCAATCCGGCAATTTCAAACGAGTAATCGAGATCCATGTGTTGCGCAAACAGTTGGCGCTGGTTCTCGTTCATGGTTCTGTGCACCAAAGCCAGCACGGCGGCGTGGTCTAGCGCGGGTGCGTCCATGCGCGCAATATCGCCGTGGATGCGAAGCAGGGGCGGCAGACCCGCCGAGAGGTGCAGGTCTGAGGCCTGATTGTTGACACTGAGAGCCAGAAGTTGAGAAATATCCAAAAAGTACCTCACCATTTGTTACGCTTGGAAACATTATGAGCACTATTCAAACCCGGCTACTTGCGGTACGCGCAAGAATTGACGCAGCTTGCCAAGCCGCCAACCGCAGCCCCCAGACCGTGACCTTGCTGGCTGTTTCCAAAACCTTCGGGCCTGATGCGGTTCGAGAGGCTTATGCCGCCGGGCAAACCGCGTTTGGTGAAAACTACATTCAGGAGGCGGTAGAAAAAATAGCCGCCTTGCGCGATTTGCCGCTGCAGTGGCACTGTATTGGCCCGATACAAAGCAACAAGACCCGCCTGGTGGCCGAAAATTTTGACTGGGTCCACACCATCGACCGCCTCAAAATTGCGCAGCGCCTGAGCGAGCAGCGCCCCGCGCACTTGCCGCCTTTGCAGCTGTGCCTGCAGGTGAATGTGGATGGCGGCGACAACAAGTCAGGCGTGCCCCCGCCCGAGGCGCTGGCCCTGGCCAAAGCAGTAGCCGCCTTGCCTAATGTGCGTTTGCGCGGGGTGATGAGCATCCCCGAGCCAACTCCTGATTTTGTAGCTTGCATAGCAATATTGGCGAGCATTAGAGCCGTATTTGATGCTTTAAATGCAGAAGGCTTGGCTCTGGATACTTTGTCCATCGGCATGAGCGCCGACCTAGAAGCCGCCATTCACGCTGGCAGCACGATGGTGAGGGTGGGGAGTGCTATTTTTGGGGGGCGGTCTTACCCCGCTTAAAAGCGCTCCGCCTGACAGGATGAAGCCACTAAAACTGCGTAAATCCCGGAATGAAGTCGCGTAAATCTCGGAAGCAAGACCTCGTGCCCGCCCTCAACGCAGCGGCAGACGGGTGGTGTTTTTGATTTCTTCCATCACCGCATAAGTGCGGGTTTCGCGCACGCCGGGCAGCTGCCACAGCACGGTGCCGGCAAATTCGCGGTAGGCCGTCATGTCGGCCATGCGGGTTTTGAGCAGGTAGTCAAAACCACCGGCCACCATGTGACACTCCAAAATCTCGCCGCGCACCTGCACGGCGGCTTTGAAGGCCTCAAACACATTGGGCGTCGTTTTGTCTAGCAACACTTCCACAAATACCATCAGCCCCGCCCCGAGCTTTAGCGGGTTTAAGCGCGCCTCATAGCCCAGGATGTAGCCGTCTTTGCTCAGCCGCTGCACCCGCGCCAGCACCGCAGTGGGTGACAGGCCCACGTTTTCGGCCAATTTGAGGTTGGACAAGCGGCCATCGGTTTGCAGAGCATCGAGGATTTTGAGGTCGGTGCGGTCAAGTGTTTCTGAAGACATAGGTGTTTATTAATCTAATTTCGTTGATATTTTTGGTGAAATATTAAGCATGAAAACCGTAAAAATAACACATTCCTCCATTTTGACCGAGACTGCCCATGTTTGTCACTTCCCATCTGCCCAACCCTTACCGTCCTGAGTCGGACATCGTCGCCCACCGCTTAGGCGCCTTGGCGCAGGCGCTGGACTGGGCTGACGCTGCCCGTGTGGCTGCGCCTTGGGTGCAGGCGGTGCGCCAAAACCCGCCGCCGTTTTGGGCGATGGAGAGCTTGCTCAAGGAATACCCCATTTCCAGCGCCGAAGGCTTGGCCCTGATGCGCTTGGCCGAAGCGCTGCTGCGCGTGCCTGATGCTGAGACCGCCATTGCGCTCACCGCCGACCAACTCGGCCGCGCTGACTTTGAGGCCTCGGGCGACCAGACGCTGGCGCGCCTGAGCAGCCACGCCATTGCTTTAAGCAAAAAGTTTTTGCCCGACAGCGAAGCCCCCACCGGCGTTTTCGCCAAACTGGGCGCGCGTTCCGTGGTGGCCGCTACCTTGCGCGCCGTGCAGCTGCTGGGCCGCCAGTTTGTGCTGGGCCAAACCATCCGGGAGGCCCTCGCCGAGGCGGCCTCGGCCAAGGGGAAAAGCCAGAATGTGCGCTACAGCTACGACATGCTGGGCGAGGGCGCCCGCACCGAGGCAGACGCGCTCACCTACCTGGCCAGCTACCAAAACGCTATAAAGTCTATAGCTGGTCAAGCAGTCTTTACCGATCCTTGTGAGTTAAATGATGGTATTTCCATCAAGCTCAGCGCGCTGCACCCACGCTATGAAGACGCCAACAAGGCCCGCGTCATGGCCGAGCTGGTGCCCCGGGTGTGGGGTCTGTGCCAACAAGCCGCCCGCGCCAACATCAACCTCACCATTGACGCCGAAGAGGTCGACCGGCTGGAACTCTCGCTGGACGTACTGGAGGCTTTGGTGGTGCAAGTAGCCCAGCATTTCCCACAGTGGAGCGGCTTGGGTTTGGCCATGCAGGCCTACCAAACGCGGGCACTTGAACTCATCGACCACGTCACTGCCCTGGCCCGGTGCCACCAGGTGCGCCTGATGTGCCGCCTAGTCAAGGGCGCGTACTGGGATGCTGAAATCAAACGAGCCCAAGAGTTGGGCCTGAGCCACTACCCGGTGTTCACCCACAAACACCACACCGACGTGTCCTATTTGGCCTGCGCCCGTGCGCTGATGGCCGCGCCCGACGCCATTTACCCCCAATTTGCCACGCACAACGCCGCCACCATCGCCGCCATTTTGCAAATGGGCGCCAAGAGCGGCGCCCCCTTTGAGCTGCAACGCCTGCACGGCATGGGCGAGGGCGTGTACCGCGAGGTGCTCAAAAATCCGTTGATCGCCTGCCGCGTGTATGCCCCGGTGGGTGCGCACAAGGACTTGCTGGCCTACCTGGTGCGCCGCCTGCTGGAGAACGGTGCCAATTCCTCGTTTGTGCACCAGTTGGCCGATGAGTCGGTGGGCATGCAAGAGCTGCTGATCTCACCCCTGCGCCTCTCACCCCAACCTTCATTGCCCTTGCCAGCGGCCATTTTTGGTGCGGCCCGTCAAAACAGCACAGGGCTTGATTTGACCGTACACGCCATGCGCGCGCCCTTGCTGGGCGCTTATACAAGCGTGTTGGTGCCTGCTGTCCCCGTTTTTGATATAAAAATGGTCTCTGAGGCAATGCATAAAAGCTTAACAAGCTATAAAAAATGGAGCAAGACTAGCGTCTTTGAGCGGTCTGCTGTTTTGCGCAAAGCTGCCGATGCGCTGGAAAGCCAGACGCCCATGTTCTGCGCCTTGTTGGTGAAAGAAGCTTTTAAAACCTGGGGCGATGCGTTAAGCGAGGTGCGCGAGGCCATCGACTTTTTGCGCTACTACGCGGGTGAGGCCGAGCGCGTCATGGCGCCCATCGCGCTTCCGGGCATTCAGGATGGCGAGGCGCTGGGTGTGACGGGCGAAAGCAACGAACTGCGACTTGTTGCCCGGGGCCCTTGGGTGTGCATCAGCCCGTGGAACTTTCCGTTGGCCATTTTTATGGGGCAAGTGGCCGCTGCGTTGGTCACCGGCAACACAGTGCTGGCCAAGCCTGCCGAGCAAACCCCGGGCGTGGCGTGGGCTGCCGTGCAACTCTTGCACGCCGCCGGGGTGCCTGAGGGCGCTTTGCAATTGCTGCACGGCCCGGGCGAGACCGTAGGCGCGGCGCTGGTGGCGCAACCCGGCGTGGCGGGGGTGGTGTTCACCGGCTCTACCTCGGTGGCGAAAATCATCAACCGGGCGCTGGCCGCCAAAGACGGGCCGATTGTGCCGCTGATCGCCGAGACCGGCGGCATCAACGCCATGCTGGTGGACAGCAGCGCCCTGCCCGAGCAGGTGGTGGACGCGGTGATGCAAAGCGCGTTCAAGAGCGCCGGCCAGCGCTGCTCGGCCTTGCGTTTGCTGTGCGTGCACGAGGAAATAGCCGAGCGCGTGATTGAGATGATCCAAGGCACCGCCCAAGAGCTGGTGGCAGGCGACCCCGCCGACTTGGCCACCGACGTGGGCCCGGTGATTGACCGCGAAGCGTTTGACGGCATCAGTGCCCACCTAGCGCGCCTGAACCAAACTGCCAAAGCGCTCCTGCCGAATGCTGGCTTGGTCCACCAAGATGGATTGCCGCGCTTCGCTCGCAATGACGGCGTAGGGCTGCCACTGACGCACCTGATCCCACCCCATGCCTTCGAGATCAATGCCATCGCCGACATGCAGCAAGAAATCTTTGGCCCGGTGCTGCACATCGTGCGCTGGCGCGGTGACCCGATGGCGGTGATAGAGCAAATTAACGCGCTGGGCTACGGCCTCACCTTGGGCATTCAAACCCGCATCGACTCGCGCGCCCAAGCCCTGGCCCAAGCCGCCCACATTGGAAACGTCTACATCAACCGCAACCAGATTGGCGCCGTGGTGGGCGTGCAGCCGTTTGGCGGCGAAGGCCTGAGTGGCACCGGCCCCAAAGCGGGTGGGCCGCATTACCTGTACCGCTTTTGCGCCGAGCAAACCATTACGGTGAACACGACAGCGGCTGGGGGGAATGCGGCTTTGTTGGCGGGGTGAGGCTGGTAGCATGGCGTTAGAGTTTTGTATAGGATCCAAGCCTTGACTTCAACCGGACACGCCAACCCCGCTGTTTCGCTGACCAAACCTTTGGACGACGATCAGCAGTGGCGCGCCCAGGAGTTGCTGCTCATGCATTTGTCTGGCCAGCGTAGTGAAAGTCATGGCCATTTTCAAAATTACCGTGGCGCACATGCCCAGCATTGAGCGCATCGTGGCCCGGTGTGATGCGCTGGAGGCGTTTGCCCAAGCTGCTCCACAGCGTCAGCCCGGCGCACCGGGCTGACGGGGCTGCATCAATACTGCTTGTAAGGCAAAAACTTGCCCGAAAGCACCACGTTGACGCGGTCGCCTTTGGGGTCAGGTTGGCGCACGATGTCCATGCTGAAGTCAATGGCGCTCATAATGCCGTCGCCAAACTCTTCGTGGATGAGTTCCTTGATGGTGGTGCCGTAGATACTGACAATTTCATACCAGCGGTAGATCAGCGGGTCGGTCGGCACAGGCGTGGGCAGGGAGCCTTTGTAGGGCACCACTTGCAGCCACTTTTGTTCTTCAGCGTTGAGGTCAAAAATCTCGCCCAGCGTGGCTGCTTGTGCCGCATCAAGCGTCATCTGGCCCAGGCAGGCGGCGGTTACCCACTCTTTGCTCAAGCCCACTTTTTTGGCCACATCGTCCCATTTGATGCCTTTGGAGACTTTGGCGGAGATGATTTTTTCTGTAACTTTCAAGCGGTTCATGGCTATTCCTTCTGTGTGAGTGATGTAAAAATATTCAATGCGCCGTGGCGCGCGAGACCAAAAAATCAACAATGTGGTTGCGCAGTTCGTAGTAGCCGTCCAGGTGGTGCAAACCAGCCCGGGTGCGTTCGCGGGGCAGGGGATTGACCACTACTTCGGCAATGCCGCCGGGCTTATAGCCTGCGTCTGTTTCAGTGCCATTGCTCATGAGCAAGATGCGGTCAGCCAGCAAAATAGCCTCATCCACATCGTGCGTGATCATGAAAACGGTTTGCTGGGTTTGACGAACAATTTTCAGCAGTTGGTCCTGAATGGTGCCGCGTGTAAGTGCATCCAGCGCGCCAAAAGGCTCGTCCAGCAACAGCATTTTCGGGCTGATGCAAAATGCCCGGGCAATACCCACCCGCTGCTTCATGCCGCCTGATAACTGGGATGGTTTTTTGTCGATAGCGGGGCTCAAGCCCACCATGGCCACGTACTTCTCGACTTGCGCCATGACCTCGGCCCGGCTCCAGTCCGGCTGACGCGACTTGACGGCAAACTGGATGTTCTGACGCACCGTGAGCCAGGGCATGAGCGCATGGCCCTGAAACACCACCCCGCGCTCCAGGCTGGGGCCCACGACTTCACGGCCATCCATGAAGACGTGGCCCGAGGTGGCGGTATCCAAGCCGGCCAGCACATTGAGTACCGTGGTTTTGCCGCAACCCGAATGCCCGATGATGCAGACAAACTCGCCCTTGTCGAGCGTGAAGGACACATCCTCAAATACCGGCTTGTTGGCGACAAATGCTTTGGATAATTTTTCGATCTTGAGAAAACCTTGCATGGCGCTGCCTTTCGTTTTTGGGGGAAGCAAGGGCGCTTCGGTGCGGGCTTCACTCCACATAAGTCACCATTTTTTGCACTTGGGCAAACATCAGATCGAGCAGCATGCCGACCACGCCAATCACCAGAATGGCAAACATGACGTTGCTCAGCGACAAGTTGTTCCACTCGTTCCACACAAAGTAGCCAATACCGGTGCCGCCCACCAGCATCTCGGCGGCAACAATCACCAGCCAGGCAATGCCCATGCTGATGCGCATGCCGGTCAAAATGGTGGGTGCTGCAGCGGGCAAAATCACCTGAAAGGCCTTGCGCAACGGACTCACCTCCAAGGTGAGCGCCACGTTGAGCCACTCTCGCTTGACCGAGGCCACGCCAAAGGCGGTGTTGACCAGCATGGGCCAGACCGAGCAAATAAAGATGACAAAAATACCGCTCACATCCGAGTCTTTGAGGGTGTAGAGCGCCAGTGGCATCCAGGCCAGCGGACTGATCGGCTTGAGCACCTGAATGAAGGGGTCAAACGCCTTGCGCATGAGCGGTGACATACCGATCAAAAACCCGACCGGCAGTGCCACCAGTACCGCCAACAAAAACCCCAGTCCGACCCGCCCGAGTGAGTGCGCCAGCTGAATGGCAATGCCTTTCTCGTTGGGTCCCCGGTCAAAGAAAGGGTCAGACAAATGCCCCAGAGAGGCGCGTGCCACCGCCATCGGCGAAGGAAAACCCGTGGACTTGACGGCCCCTGGGTCCTTGCCCATCATTTTTTGATACTCGGCTTCTTCGGCGCTGAGCTGGCTGGTCACCGGGCTTAGGCTTGGACTAATGGTGGCCAGTTGCCAGATGCCCAGCAGGCACGCCAGCATCAGGGCCGACACCAGAGCCGCACGCAGGTTAATGGAAATAGCGCTTTTCATATTTAGGCAGTTTTGCGAATGGCAAAACTCTTGGCGTAGGCTTCTGCGCGCGCAGGATCAAATTCTTTGCCCATGATCTTGTGCTTGGTATAAGCGGGTCCTGCGACGAAGGGCTGCCCCAGCTCTTTCATGTGTTTGCGGGCATCGGTGATCAAGAACACTTTTTCCGCAATTTGTTTGTAGTTGACCTCGCCCTTGATGTAGCCCCAGCGTTGCATTTGCGTGAGCATCCACACCGCCATGCTTTGCCAGGGCATGGGGTCAAAGTCGGCCCGGTCGGGTACGTTTTGGATCTTGCCAAGTCCATCGGCAAACTTGCCGGTGAGCACTTGGGTAAGCACGGCTTCTGGCTGGTTCAGGTACTGCGAAGGAGCAATGACTTTGGCAATCAACTCGCGGTTGGCGGGGTCACGCGCCATGGCTGCAGAGGTCAGCACCGCGCGGTACAGCGCGGCAAAGGTATTGGGGTTTTTCTGGATAAATTCGGTGCTGGTGCCAAACGCACAACAGGGGTGGCCGTTCCAGAGGTCTTTGGTGAGCAGGTGGATGAAGCCGGCTTCTTCAAAAACTGCGCGCTGGTTGAACGGATCAGGTCCGAGGAAGCCGTCAATATTGCCGGCTTTCAGGTTGGCTACCATTTCGGCGGGGGGTACCACGCGCAGTTGCACGTCGGTGTCTGGGTTGAGGCCGTTTTCCGCTAAATAGTAGCGCAGCAAAAAGTTGTGCATGCTGAACTCGAACGGAATGGCAAATTTGAAGCCTTTCCAGTTTTTCGGGTCGCGGTTGTTTTTGTGTTTCAGGGCCAACGTGATGGCTTGGCCGTTGACGTTTTGGATGGTGGCCACATTCATGGGGGTGGCGTTGGCGCCCAAGCCCATCGAAATCGCCAGAGGCATGGGGCTCAGGAAGTGGGTGGCGTCGTATTCCTTGTTGATCATCTTGTCCCGAATCAGGGCCCAGCCTGCGGTCTTGGTGATTTCAACGTTCAGGCCTTGCTTTTGGTAAAAGCCCAGGGGCTGCGCCATGATCAGCGGGGTGGCGCAGGTGATGGGGATGAAGCCGATTTTGAGGTTGGTCTTTTCCAGTGCATTTTTGTCTTGCGCCATGGCCTGCATGGTGCCCAAGGGCAGCACGCTGGCAATAGCGGCCATGGCGGTGCTCTTGCCCACCGCACGCAAAAACTGCCGCCGCACGGCATCTTGTGGGAACAAGGCTTTGACCAGGGTGGCTTCAATGAACTCGTTGGAATAGGCCTCAAAGGTACTGGTCAGGCTGCGCCGTTTGAGCTCTGCTGTGGCGCTTTGGGCCGAGGCCTCTTGGGCGTGTTCGGCGGCAGTGTGGTCTTTACCGCAGCTGCATTTGAGCAGCAGGGGACGGTCGGCATCGTAGGGGGAGAAAAATTCGGACATGGCGCTCACCTTTAAAAACAAAGATAAGCAGCCAATGCAAGGGGCGCGCCACTTTCAGTGCGGGGGCCACCCAGTGCAGCAAGTCATGGTGCAGGACCTGACGCCTTGTAAGGCTCCCCTTACAAAAAGGCGGCAAAAGCGGCTGAATTCAGGAGCTGGGGCTTGTTTTGGCGTGGCGTTCGGCGTACAAGGCCAACTCCACATCGTTTTTGGTGCCAGTTTTTTCTAGCAGACGCAGGCGGTAGGTGCTGACGGTGTTGGAGGCCAGGCCCAGTTGTGCACCAATTTCGCCCACGGACATGCCCGTGGTCAGCAGGCGAAACACCTGGTGCTCGCGGTGCGACAGTGCTTCAGTGCCCAAAACGCCTGTCTTGGCGGCTGCATTGGCCAGTGCCTCGGCGGCCACAGCGGACACATACAGCCCCCCCGCCGCCACTTTGCGCACAGCGGCAATCATCTCGTCAGGGTCGGCGCCCTTGTTTAAGTAGCCAGCAGCGCCCAGCTTGATGCAGCGCACAGCGTACTGTTTTTCGGGGTAAGTGCTGAGCATCAGCACGGGCAGGCTGGGCCAGCTTTGCTTGAGGGCTTGCAGCACATCAATGCCGTCGCGTTCCGGCAGTGCAATGTCCAGCAGCACGGCGGACAGCCCGGCGGGACCACCCAAGCGGGTCACACTTTGCAGCACCTCAGGGCCGGTTTGTGCCTCGGCCACCACCTCGATATCAGGCGCATCGGCCAGCACTTGCTTCAGACCCTCGCGCACGATACGGTGGTCGTCGCCAATCAGAATTTTTATATTGGTCATTTGTGAACTATGGTTTTGATAGCTGGATAAGCAGTTTGAATAAGCATCCCAAGCCTATTTGGCTCTGAATCTCAAGCTGGCCTCCCAAATGTCGCGCCCTTTCGCGCATGCCCATCACGCCATAGGCGTTGGCCGCATCAAAGGCAGCAGCAGGCGCGCCCCGGCCATTGTCTTGCACCGCAATACTGATGTGCTCGGCATTGGCCAAAATGGCAACCGTGAGTCGGCTTGCCTGAGCGTGCCGGCCCACATTGCTGAGCATTTCCTGAAAGATACGAAAAATAGCGATAGCGTCGGGCTCTGCCAGTGGCGCGGCTTGGGCCACGTCCATGTGCCAGTCGAGCGCAAGCTCTGCCGATTGAACAAATTCATGGGCTTGCCAATCCAGCGCCACCCACAGGCCCTGGTGGTCAAGAATGCTGGGCCGCAGGTCGGTGATGATGCGCCCCACGTTGTCAACAGCGGCCTCAATCAGGCCGCTCATGTTGTGGCATTTGGCACGCATTCGTTCGCGCATGTCCTGTGCCGCGTCCGTGCTTCGCTGCGCTTGCTCGGCCAGGCGCTTGTTCAGCCAGCCCACATCCATCTTGAGCGCCACCAGCAGGCTGCCCAGTTCGTCGTGCACTTCACGCGCTATGCGGGTGCGCTCCTCTTCAAGTACCGTGTGAGTGTAGGCGGAGAGTTCCCGCAATTGTTGCAGCGCTTCGGTCAAGGCCTGAGTACGCTCGCTGACGCGCCGCTCCAGCTCTGCATGGGCTTGGCGCAAAGCATCTTCGGCCTGCTTTCGGGCCGAAATATCTACAAACGTAACCACAGCCCCCTGAACGACACCGCCATCAATAATCGGATAAGACGTGTATTCCACCGCAAAGGCATGGCCATCCCTGCACCAAAATAGTTCCGTGTCGATGCGGCAAGGTAAGCCCTTGCGAAACGCATTGAATATGGGGCATTCGTGCTCGGGGTAATGCGAGCCGTCAGCGTGGGTGTGGTGGGCCAGCTCGTGCATGTTGCGGCCCAGCACTTCAGCGGGTGAAGAGCCCAGTTGCGCCGCGCCAGCGCGGTTGATAAAGGTGCAGCGCCCGTCCATGTCGATGCCAAAAATACCCTCCCCGGTTGACTCCAGCAACTGCGACAGCTTGTCGCGCCAGACGGGTTGGTCCAAGCCAGGGAGGTGGCTTGATGGCGGTGACAAGTTCAGTTCTGAGTACATGGTTGTCTACATGCAAATTTTGTACCTGGGGAGCGCATCTGGCCGACGATGGCTGACTTAGTTGCCCCTATGGGCTGGCATAGCGCTGGTAGCTCAGCACTTTGCCTGCGCTATCAATGCGGGCCAGCACCATGTCGCCTGAATCGACGTTTTCGCCGATGTAGGCTTGGATGTTGACGTGGTGGGTGACCAGCAGCAGGGGCTTTTTGTCGATCCGCGCCTTGGTGCGGGCAATGAACTGCTGCAGTTCGCGGGTGGCGGCCTGGCCGTCGGTAGCTTGATTGAAAAACGAACCCAGGCTGCGCTCGGGCGTGACTGGGCCCACTTTTAACAAGCGGGCGGTGTCCAGGCAGCGGCACCAGGGGCTTGAGAAAACCTCGGCGTTGGCAACGCCTTGTTGTTTAAGCCACCCGCCAATACGTGCGGCTTGCGTGGCGCCCACCTGATTCAGGTTGCGCTGGGTGCTGCAGTCATTGAGCTGATAGCCTGAGGGGTCGCCAATGCCGGGGGCGAGGGCGTGGCGCATCAGCAGCACTTGGTCGGTGCGCTGCAGTTTGTCGCCCAACTCACCCGCGATCACAGGCAAGAGAAAAGTCAGGGCCACGATGAGCGCCAAACCAAAAGACCTGACTAATTTACCCATGTTGTGCTTCCTGGTGAGGTGAAAAAGTGGTGTGAAGTGCTGTTTTTGATTGTGCATGGCAATGGATCTCCCTTGAAGAGGACCGGGCTTGCCTTTTCTCAATCGGGGCATGGGCCGTCTTGAATTTAATCAGGGTCCTTGCTTTACGTTTGTTTCAAACCATGACCTTGTTCGCTGGTGTTTTCAATATAGGCGCCCAGCGTGAGGTGCCGACTGGTTTAGTGGAAGATTTGACTCGGCACTTGTGCCGCAGTGGTTTGTCAGATGGCGCGGGTTTGTCTTTGGGTGAGCGCCAATCGCACAGAGCCGATGGGTTGTTCATCACCCACTGGGACAGCGGTGCTTTTGGCGAGGCCGCCTGGCGCGAGGTGCCGGACGGCTCGGTCAGCACGCTGGTGGGTGATTCGCTTTTGGCAGAAAACGGAGTCCGCCTTGGCCGTGCTCAGCAGTTGGCCCAACTCGCCCCTGTGGGGCAACTGCTTGGGGCCACGCAGTTGGCGCGTTGCCGGGGCACGTTTGCTTGTCTGCACTTTGATGCGCCCAGCCACACCCTGCAACTGGCCACCGATGCACTGGGTTTGCGCGCGGTGTACTACGTGGTGCAAGACGGGTGGCTTATTTTTTCTAGTACCTTGCGCGTGCTGGAAGCAACGCAGTGGGTTAAAAAAACGCTCTCGGAGTTGGGCATGGCGGAGCTGAGCGCCTTCACCTACCCGCTGGGCGACCGCACGCCCTATGAAGGCATCAAGCGGTTGCGTGAGGGGGAGTTGCTCAGCGCCAGCCGCGCGGGCGTGTCGCTTGAAAGTACCATCGACTGGCTCACACCAGGGCCCTCGGCTGACACGCCTGAGGCGGCGGCCGCCCACATTTATGCCATTTTTGATGAAGCAGTGTGTTTGCGTGCGGGGCGTGATCAGACGGTGTACAGCTTTTTAAGCGGGGGGATGGACTCGCGCGCCATTGTGGCCAACCTGCTGAGTTCGGGGCGGGAGGTGGTGGCAATGAATTTTTCTTCGCCCCACTC
>CAIMHL010000612.1 GCA_903840825.1 uncultured beta proteobacterium | reverse complement strand
TCAACACTTTGGCCACAGGGGCCAGGCAGTTGGTGGTGCAGGAGGCGTTGCTGATGATGGCTTGGCCAGCGTAGGTCTTGTCGTTCACACCAAACACGAACATGGGGGTGTCGTCTTTGGAGGGGGCCGACAAAATAACCTTTTTGGCACCTGCCGCCAGGTGCTTCTCGGCAGTGACTTTGTCCAGGAACAGGCCAGTGGCCTCAATCACGATGTCAGCACCGACATCGGCCCACTTCAGGTTGGCCGGGTCGCGCTCTTGGGTCAAACGGATGGTTTTGCCGTTGACCACCAGATTGCCGCCTTCAATGCTGACTTCGCCTTTAAAGCGACCATGCACGCTGTCGTATTGCAGCATGTAAGCCAGGTAGTCAGGCTCCAGCAAGTCGTTGATGCCGACAACTTCGATGTCGTTGAAGTTTTGAATGGCAGCACGGAACACCATGCGACCGATGCGGCCAAAGCCATTGATACCAATTTTGATTGTCATATTTTTCTCCGTAGGTTGCTATTTGAAACTTGTTTACTTGCGCAATACTTGCTCAACCGTATCCGCCACGTTCTCTGGCGTGAAGCCGAAGAGCTTGAACAACACGGGGGCGGGGGCGGATTCGCCGAAGGTGTCGAGGCCAACCACGGCGGCACAGCCGTATTTCCACCAGCCATCTGAGGAGCCCATTTCGACCGCAATGCGGGGCACGCCAGCGGGCAGCACGCTGCTCTTGTAGGCGACGCTTTGTTGGTCAAAGGTGGTGTTGCTGGGCATGGAGACCACGCGCACCGCAATTTTTCGGGCAGCCAGTAGCTCTTGCGCCTTGAGGGCCAGTTGTACTTCTGAGCCCGTGGCGATGATGACCGCTTGGGTCTTCTTCTTCATGCCCACCTCAGACGGCTCAGCCAGCACGTAAGCGCCTTTACTGATGTCGGCCAGGGTCGATTTAGGCGCGTAATTGATGTTTTGACGGCTCAAAAGCAAGGCAGTGGGCTTAGCTTTATTTTGCAGGGCCACAGCCCAAGCCACGGCGGTCTCGGCCGTGTCGCCCGGACGCCACACATCCAAATTAGGAATCAGGCGCAAGGACGCCGCGTGTTCAATCGACTGGTGGGTGGGTCCGTCTTCGCCCAGACCGATGGAGTCGTGGGTGAACACATGCACCACGCGCAGCTTCATGAGTGCGGCCATGCGGATGGCGTTGCGGCTGTAGTCGCTGAAGGTCAGGAACGTGCCGCCGTAAGGAATGAAGCCACCGTGCAGCGCCACGCCGTTCATGATGGCGGCCATGCCGAATTCACGCACCCCGTAGTTGATGTGGCGGCCACCGTTGCTGGCGCCGGTCACGTCGTCAAAGCGCAAATTGGGCGTGGACTTGGTGTTGGTCAGGTTGGAGCCGGTCAAATCAGCCGAGCCACCCAGCATTTCAGGCAGGGCGGCGGTGAAGGCTTCCAGCGCCAACTGAGAGGCTTTGCGTGAAGCCACAGTTTCCGCTTTGGTGTGGGCCGCCACAGCGGTGTCCACAGCGACCTGGTGGAAGTTCTTGGGCAACTCGCCCTTCATGCGGCGCACCAACTCTTTGGCCAGCTCGGGGTGGGCGGCTTTGTAGGCAGCGAACTTGTCGTTCCAGGTTTTCTCAAGCGCAGCACCAGCGGCCTTGCCGTCCCAGGCTGCAATCACATCTTTGGGGATAGTGAAGGGCTTATGCGGCCAGTTGATGGCTTCACGGGTGAGTGCAATCTCAGCATCGCCAAAGGGCTCGCCGTGGGCTTTGGAGGTGTTGGCGCGGTTCGGGCTACCTTTTCCAATGGCCGTTTTGCAAATGATGAGCGTCGGCTTGTCGGTGGACAACTTGGCCTGCGCAATGGTGTGGGCGACCAACTCGGCGTCGTGGCCGTCGATGGGGCCGAGCACGTTCCAGCCGTAGGCGGCAAAGCGTTGCGCGGTGTTGTCGATGAACCAGGGGGCCACTTGGCCGTCAATCGAGATGCCGTTGTCGTCGTACAGGGCAATCAGCTTGTTCAGTTTCCAGGCGCCTGCGAGTGCGGCGGCTTCGTGGCTGATGCCTTCCATCAGGCAGCCGTCGCCCATAAAGGAGAAGGTGTGGTGGTTGACCACATCAAGGCCGTCGCG
>CAIMHL010000611.1 GCA_903840825.1 uncultured beta proteobacterium | reverse complement strand
CTTATGGCACCGGTCGATTTTTTGTCCTAAATTTATACCCTATATGACCCGCTCCGAACTCGTAGAAGAACTGGCTGCCCGTTTCAGCCAGCTGACGCAGCGCGATGCTGAATACTCGGTCAAGGCGATTCTTGATGCGATGAATGACGCCTTGGTGCGCGGTCACCGCATTGAAATTCGAGGTTTTGGTAGTTTTTCGGTCAATCACCGTGCGCCGCGCCTGGGAAGAAACCCGCGCAATGGCGAAAGTGTCGAGATTCCAGAAAAGCGGGTTCCCCATTTCAAACCGGGCAAAGCCTTGCGAGAATCGGTTGATATGCGGACCACTGAGCTTGATGTCAAACCTAAAGTCTGAGAAAGCATTCTGGACGAAGTTAGAATCTTAGCTTCACTGGGAAGATCGATGAAAAACTTCATGTGGCTGCTTAAGTGGGTACTTAAGGCGGCCATTTTTTTTACCCTGTTTGCTTTTGCGCTGAATAACCAGCAGGACACCACCGTGCACTTTTTCTTTGGCACGCAATGGCGTGCGCCTCAGGTTTTGGTGGTGCTGAGCGCCTTTGCTATTGGCGTTGTTGCTGGCGTTTTAGGCATGGTGCCCCGCTGGTGGAAGCAGCGAAGAGAAGTGACCCAAGCAAAACTCAGTACAGCGGCACAAGAAACCACCACCGCCCAAGCCGCTCAAACACCCGCCACGCATGGACTTTGATCTCAGTTGGATTTTGCTGGGGCTGCCCCTGGCTTTTGTTTTAGGCTGGCTGGCCTCACGCTTTGACCTGCGCCAACTCCGCCTTGAAAACCGGCGCGCCCCCAAAGCCTACTTTAAGGGCCTGAACTTTCTGCTCAACGAGCAGCAAGACCAAGCCATCGACGCCTTCATAGAGGCCGTCCAGATTGACCCCGACACCTCAGAGCTTCACTTTGCGCTGGGCAACCTGTTTCGTCGCCGGGGTGAATACCAGCGCGCCGTGCGGGTTCATGAGCACCTGCTCTCTCGGGGCGACCTGAGTCTGGCAGACCGCCAGCGCGCCCAGCATGCGCTGGCCCTCGATTTCCTGAAAGCCGGGCTACTTGACCGTGCCGAGGCGGCTTTGCTCAAACTGGAAGCCACCCCCTTTGAAGCGCAAGCGCGCCTTGCCCTTTTAGCCAACTACGAGCGCAGCCGCGACTGGCCCCAAGCGGCAGAAATTGCCCAAAAACTGGCCAAAGCCAACCAAGGTAATTTCAACGGCCGACTGTCACACTACCTGTGCGAGCAAGCCGCAGCCTGCATCGCCAGTGAACACCCCAAAGAAGCCACAACCTTACTTGAAGAAGCCATTGAGACTGCCCCTGCCGCGCCACGCCCCAGAATTGATTTAGCCCGCCTCCTTGCTAACCAGGGTGCGCTAGATGAAGCCTACCTGACGATTGAAAAAGCGTTAAATGCAGCGCCCCAAGCCATCCCCCTAATGGCAGGGCCTTTGGGCGAATACGCGGCAAAAAGTACACATGCAGCACGCGCACTGCTGCGCCTTAAGAGCCAGTATGAAAAGGCACCCTCGCTGGACGTGCTGGACGCCATTGTGGCGTTGGAAGCCGCCTCATCCACCCCCTCCCCCACGGCACGCGACTGGTATGTGCAGCACCTTGAGCGCGAACCTTCGCTGGTGGCTGCGGCCAAATGGATCGCGGGTGAAAAGCTGGAGCATGAGCAATTTCACCCCCAAGTGCAAAGAGCGCTGGACCACGCCGTCAAACCCTTGCTGCGCTACCGCTGTGCCGCTTGCGGCTTTGAAGCCAAACAGCACTTTTGGCACTGCCCCGGTTGCCAAGCCTGGGACAGCTACCCGGCCAAACGGGTCGAAGAGCTATGACCGAATCAACGATGACCATGACCCCAACCAAAGAACAACTCTCCCAAGCCCGCGTCCTCGTGGTGGGCGACGTGATGCTGGACCGCTACTGGTACGGTTCTGTGGACCGCATTTCCCCAGAGGCCCCCGTACCGGTGGTGCGCATCACCCGCGAAGAAGAGCGCAATGGCGGCGCGGCCAACGTGGCCTACAACGTAGTCACCTTGGGGGCGCAGTCGTCCTTGCTCACTGTGGTGGGCGACGACGAAGCCAGCCACAAACTAGAAGCACTGGTCATGGGCACCGGCATCAGCACCCACTTCGGGCGCGACGCCGAGCTCAAAACTACCGTCAAATTACGCATCATCGGACGCCAGCAGCAACTGCTTCGCCTTGATTTTGAAAACATACCAAAAACGGAAGTACTGGCCTCCCAGACTGCCGCTTTTGCAACTCTGCTGCCCGACCACCATGCCGTCCTGTTTTCCGACTACGGCAAAGGCGGACTCGCTCATGTCAGCGACATGATCGCCAGGGCCATTGCAGCAGGTAAACCGATTTTGATCGACCCCAAAGGCACCGATTACTCCCGCTACAAAAACGCCACCGTCATCACCCCCAACCGCGCTGAGTTACAACAAGTCATTGGCGCCTGGGCTGACGAGGCAGAACTGCAAACCAAATGCCACAACCTGCGCTTGCAACTGGGCTTGAGCGCCGTGCTGCTCACCCGCAGTGAAGAAGGCATGACGCTGTTTGATGCCCAAGGGCAACTGCATGTCAGCGCCCAAGCACGCGAGGTGTTTGACGTCACGGGTGCCGGCGACACCGTCATTGCAACAATGGCCGCGATGGTGGCCGCCGGTATGAGCCTGCGTGATGCCCTGCCCTTGGCCAACCGGGCCGGCGGCTTGGTGGTGGGTAAATTCGGCACGGCCACCGTGTCCTATGAGGAGTTGTTTGCATGACCCGTATCGTGGTAACCGGCGCTGCCGGCTTTATTGGTGCCAACCTCATCAAAGGCCTCAATGCCCGTGGTTTTGACAACATCATTGCGGTGGACGACCTGACCCAAGGTGACAAGTTCCGCAACATGGCTGATCTGAAAATTACCGACTACGTAGACGCCTCCGTTTTTTACGACGAGTTTGCCCAAGGCTCTTACGGCCAAGTCGAAGCCGTTTTCCATGAAGGCGCGTGCAGTGACACCATGGAAACAAACGGCAAGTTCATGATGGACAACAACTACACGACCTCCGTGAACTTGTTTCAGGCTTGCCAAAAACGCGGTGCCCGCCTACTTTACGCCTCCAGCGCGGCCACCTACGGCGGCTCTGACACCTTTCGTGAAGACCCGGCTTTTGAGCGCCCGCTCAACGTCTATGGCTACTCCAAGTTGCTGTTTGACCAACGCATGCGCCTGGAATGCGGCGCAGACTTTGTGCGCGCCATCGTCGGCAAAACATCGCAGGTGGTGGGCTTTCGCTACTTCAATGTCTACGGCCCACGAGAACAGCACAAGGGCCGCATGGCCAGCGTGGCCTTTCACCAGTTCAACCAGTTCAAGGCTGAGGGCCGCGTCAAGCTTTTTGGCGAATACGGCGGCTACGCGCCTGGCGCCCAACTACGTGACTTCGTCTTTATTGACGACGTGGTGGCCGTCAACCTGTGGTTCTTTGACCACCCTGGCGTGTCCGGTATTTTTAACTTGGGAACAGGTCGGGCTCAGCCCTTCAACGACGTGGCCAGCTCGGTGGTCAACGCCTTGCGCCGCTTGCAAGGCGAGCCTGAACTCTTACTGGACGCGATGGTGCAGGCTGGTCTCATTGACTATGTGCCCTTCCCGGACGCCTTGCGCGGCAAATACCAGTGCTACACCCAGGCTGACCTGAGCGCCTTGCGCGCCGTAGGTTGCGACCATGTGTTTGCTGATGTGCAGACCGGCGTGGCCCGGTATGTGGAAAACCTGGCCAGCCAGACCTAATTTCATTGAAATTTTCAGGGTTTTCCCGAGATTTCAACGATTCAGGTCAACGGCTTTTACCCGCTCTTCGTTGAGGTGCTGACCTTGTCCAAACTTTGGGATGTCACTTTTTACTTTTTACGGTCACTTATCAGGAGTTAATTTATGTTGAAGAAAATTTTAGCCATCGCAGTCATGTTGTACGCCGCCGTTTGCTTTGCCGCTGTGGATGCTAACAAAGCCACCGCCGCTGAACTTGATGGCATCAAGGGCATTGGCCCTTCGATTTCCAGCAAGATTTTGGATGAGCGTAAAAAAGGCAACTTCAAAGACTGGAACGACTTCATCTCCCGCGTCAAAGGCTTGGGCGAAGCCAATGCAGCCAAGTTTTCAGCCGAAGGCCTGACCGTGAATGGCGCTGCTTTCAAAGCCGCTGCAGCGGCACCAGCACCCGTGGCGACTGCTGCCAAGGCCGCTGCGCCTGCAGCCGCAGCCTCTGCGGCCAAGCCAGCAGCCAGCGCACCTAAAAAGTAAGGTTCAAAACTCTACAAAAAACCCCGCCAATGCGGGGTTTTTTTATGCGTGCAGGACAAGCAAGCTCAGCTACATCACCCCAAACCCACCACCTCCCGGCGTGGTGATCTCAAACACATCGCCGGCCTGCATCTCGGCTTGGCCGATGTGGGCCAGCACTTCAACACGCCCATCAGCGCGAATGACCCGGTTCAAACCCACTTGCCCAGGCTGCCCGCCCGCCATGCCAAAGGCACCTTGCACACGGCCATTGGACAAAATGCTGGCCGTCATGGGCTCTAAAAACTTCACCCGCCGCACACCACCGTTGCCCCCCGTCCAATGCCCAGCCCCGCCGGAGCCCTGGCGAATCTCATAACTCTCGAGCAGCACCGGGAACCTGAACTCAAACACCTCCGGGTCCGTCAAGCGTGAGTTGGTCATGTGGGTTTGCACCACGCTCGTGCCATTAAAGCCCTCGCCCGCGCCCGAGCCCCCCGAGATCGTCTCGTAATACTGGTAGCGCGCATTGCCAAAGGTGAAGTTATTCATGGTGCACTGGCTGGCGGCCATCAAACCCAAGGCGCCATAAAGTGCGTTGGTGATGCAGCTTGAGGTTTCCACATTGCCCGCCACCACCGAAGCCGGTGGGTTGGGGTTAAGCATGCAGCCCGCGGGAATAATCACCTGCAAGGGTTTCAGGCAACCCGCATTGAGCGGAATATCGTCATCCACCAGCGTTCTAAACACATACAACACCGCCGCCATGCACACCGCCGTGGGCGCATTGAAGTTGTTGGTCTGCTGGGGAGAGGTGCCGGTGAAGTCAATCACCGCACTGCGACGGGCCACGTTGACGCGAATGGCGACCTGAATTTGTGCCCCATTGTCCAGGGGCAAGGTGAAGGCGCCGTCTTTCAGGTGCGTAATCACCCGGCGCACCGACTCTTCGGCGTTGTCCTGCACATGGCCCATATAGGCTTGCACCACGTCCAGGCCAAAATGCGCCACCATCTTGCCCAGCTCCTGCACGCCTTTTTCGTTGGCGGCAATTTGGGCTTTCAGGTCGGCCATGTTTTGCTGCGGGTTGCGGCTGGGGTACTCGCCGCTTTGCAGCAGCGCCACCATCTCGGCCTCGCGCAGCACGCCTTGGTCCACCAATTTGAAGTTGTTGATCTGCACGCCCTCTTCTTCAATGCGGTTGGAAAACGGCGGCATGGAGCCCGGCGTGATGCCGCCCACATCGGCGTGGTGGCCGCGCGAGCCCACATAAAACGTGGCCACGCCGTTCAGATAAACCGGGGTGATGACCGTGATGTCGGGCAAATGCGTGCCGCCGTGGTAGGGGTCGTTCAGCACATACACATCGCCGGGCTGCATGGTCAAGGCGTTTTCGCGCACCACGGTCTTGATGCTCTCGCCCATCGAGCCCAGATGCACTGGCATATGTGGCGCATTGGCAATCAGGTGGCCTGCGGCGTCAAAAAGCGCGCAACTGAAGTCCAGGCGTTCCTTGATGTTGACTGAGTAGGCGGTGTTTTGCAGTTGCAAGCCCATCTGCTCGGCAATATTCATGAAGAGGTTGTTGAACACTTCGAGCAGCACCGGGTCAACCGTGGTACCTGCTGCAAATGTGATAGCACGCTCAGCATGTCTTGCAAGGCTTAAGTGGTCAAACTCTGTCAAAGTCGCTGTCCAGCCCGGCTCTACCACCGTGGTGGCATTTTTCTCGGCAATGATGGCTGGTCCCGCCAACACATCGCCTGGACGCAGGTCTTCGCGCACCACCAGCGCTGCTTGCACCCACTGGCCGCCTGTAAACATGGGCACGCTCTCGCGCACTGCACCGCACGCCTGCAGATCACGCGGCGCATGCAGCGTGTGGCGCGGCTCGGCCGGTGCATCTCCCGCAATGACGGCCTCCACAGACACCGCCTCCACCACCAAGGCTTTGCCTTGCATCAAAAAGGAAAACCGCTGGCGGTAGGCGGCTTCAAAACCAGCCTCTATCAAAGCCACTACCTCAGCGGCGGTAGCGCCCGCCGAGGGTGCATAGCGCACCAGCAGTGCGGCATCACTGCCCTCGTAGCGCACATGCACGCGCCGGTGCGTGGTAATTGCCCCCAGGCTAACCTGCTGGCTGTGCAGTTCCTGCTCGGCTACAGCGGCCAGGGCGTCCAGCTGGGCAGTGATGCGGGGGCAAGCATCTGCGCTGAGCTTGACCTCAACGGCCTGCTCCTTAATCACCGTCTGATCAGCCAGCCCCATGCCGTAGGCGCTCAACACGCCCGCGAGCGGGTGCACAAAAACGCGCGTCATTCCCAAGGCATCGGCGACCAAGCAGGCATGCTGTCCCCCCGCGCCACCAAAGCATTGCAAGGTGTAGCGCGTGACGTCATAACCCCGCGCCACCGATATTTTTTTGATGGCGTTGGCCATCTGCTGCACCGCAATATTGATGAAGCCCTCGGCCACCTCGGCCGCAGGGCGACCGGTGGTCTGGCTGAGCGCACTGAATTGGGCCTGCACTACCTCCAAGCTAAGCGCTTCATCGGCACCCGGTCCAAACACTTTAGGAAAGTAGCGGGGCACAATTTTGCCCAGCATCACATTGGCATCGGTCACCGCCAGTGGGCCACCCCGACGGTAACTGGCCGGGCCTGGGTTGGCACCCGCGCTTTGCGGCCCCACCCGAAACCGCGCGCCGTCAAACGCCAATATAGAGCCACCGCCAGCCGCTACGGTGTGGATACTCATCATGGGCGCGCGCATGCGCACCCCCGCCACCTGGGTTTCAAACTCGCGCTCAAACTCACCCGCATAGTGCGACACATCGGTGGACGTGCCCCCCATGTCAAAACCGATGACCTGCCCAATACCAGCAATGGCGGCCGTACGGGCCATGCCCACAATGCCCCCGGCGGGTCCGCTCAAAATAGCGTCCTTGCCTTGAAATTTGCGTGCATCGGTCAAGCCGCCTGAGGACTGCATGAAAAACAATTTGACGCCCGGCATCTCGCCGGCCACTTGCGCCACGTAGCGGCTCAAAATAGGCGACAAATAGGCATCGACCACCGTGGTGTCGCCCCGGCTGACAAACTTCATCATCGGGCTGGTTTCGTGCGAGGTGCTGATCTGGGTGAAGCCCACCTCTTGGGCCAGCCGTTTGGCGGCCACTTCATGCGCGGTGTAACGGTAGCCATGCATAAATACAATAGAAACCGACCTAAGGCCAAGCTGATAATGCTTAAGCAGCTCATCTTTAAGTAGCACCTCATCCAGCGCTTCCAGCACATCGCCATGCGCGCCCACACGCTCTTGCGCCTCCACCACCGCGCTGTACAAGAGCTCGGGCAATTGAATGTGGCGGTCAAACAGGCGGGGGCGGTTTTGGTACGCAATGCGCAGGGCATCCCTGAAACCGCGGGTGGTCACCAGCAAAGTGGGCTCGCCCTTGCGCTCCAGAAGTGCGTTAGTGGCCACCGTTGTGCCCATCTTGACGCAGGCCACAAGATCGGGCGTGACGGGTTCACCCGCTTTAAGCCCCAGTAAATGCCGGATACCCGCCACAGCGGCGTCTTTGTAATGCTCGGGGTTCTCGCTCAGCAGTTTATGGGTCACAAGCGTGAAGCTGCCGTCGGCGTTGGGTTGACGCCCCACCACATCGGTGAAGGTGCCGCCCCGGTCAATCCAGAACTGCCAAAGGGGGGATGCATTGATATTCATGGGAAGTCGCTCACAGTTTAGAAATTAAATAGTACCAATGGCTACAAACTGGCCGCCGAACGGGCCGCCTGGTCGTAAATGCCCGACAGGAGGCGCAGCAAACGGGCCAACTCGCCGATATCGCGGTTGAGCGCATCGTCGGCATTCAGGGCGTTGATCAGGCAGCTCTCCCTGATTTCGCGGTACCGCTCCACATACTGGCGCCCCAAATCGGTGGCGGCGTAAGTCACCTCCTTGCCGCTTTTACTGGACGCCACCACCCCCAGATTCAGCAACTTCTTCAAGGCGTAGTTGATCAAGTGCGTGTCTTCCACGTTCATGATGAAGCAGATATCGGCCAGCCGTTTGTCGCGTGCACGGTGCGTCACATGGTGCAGCACCAACACGTCCAGCGGAGTCAGGTCTTTCAAACCGGCTGCACTCATACAGTGCGCAATCCAACGGTGAAAAGCATTGCCCGCCACGATCAGTCCAAATTCAAACTCGCTCATCTCGGCGCTGCGCGGCGACACCAAGTGCGCAGAAGACACGATGGGCAGGGCTTCCCCTGCAGGTGATGTGGGGCTCATCACCAGCGTTTCGTTTTTTTTAGTCATGTGGTCGCTCCTGGTTGGCATCGTTGTTGCATGAAGCAGATTGTAGGCATTTAGACGACATTTCATTAACAATTTGTTGACGATTAGATCGGAGAGCGTCGTGTAGGGAAAGAGTGTCTTCGCCTGTGTAG
>CAIMHL010000610.1 GCA_903840825.1 uncultured beta proteobacterium | reverse complement strand
TTTGTCGAGGTAAACAGCCTTAACTCAGGCCGCCTAGACCATGTGCCCGCCGATCTGGTTGAGCAAGTCGCCCCCGCCCTCAACGCCCACTTGAAGCGCATTGCCCAAACGCCCGCCATTGGGCAGTATTACGCCCAATTCATCACCCAATAAGCACCCAAGCTGCGCCAGTCTACCCTCGGAGTCACCATGACTAAACCTGATAAAGCCATGCTTGTCAAAGGAATAATTTACGCCGTCCTGGGTTTGGCGTGGGTTGCCGCACCTTATGTGCTGCCTTCGGGTGTCTTGAGAAGCATCGCCTCCAGCGTCTCGCTGGTAGGCTGGTTTGTATTGGCGCTGGGGTGTATGTTGATCTTCAGATATATCAAGCCTGATGGACTTAAGCGCCGTAAAAAACCGTTAACCTACTCCGTTCCCAAACAAAAAACACCTCCATGAAAAAACTAAACATCACCATCAAACTTGAAATGTCCGTACCAGATGACTGGGAGTTGGTCAAAACCTCCGAAGGCGGACAAGTGTTGAAGCTGCCAGACAACCAGTTCATGGACATTGCCATTGAGCCCCTGTTTGCCACCGACCCCGAAGAAACCTGGTCCAACACCGAAGACGACGATGTCTTGAACGATATCCTGGACATGGTGGAAAGCGAAGACGTGGTGTACGAGTTCGTCACTCACTAAACCCTGACGCCCAGCGCCCCGGCGTGCGCTCAGTTAATTGCCCTGCAATGTCGCCCTGGTGTCAGGCCGACTTTTGACAGGGCATTTATATTGGTGAATTAACTAAAAGGGCCAGCGGCATGATCACACTTTGCGGATTTTCAATCTCCAACTACTACAACATCGTCAAGCAAGTGCTGCTTGAAAAAGGCATTCCCTTTACCGAGGAATACGTGCCCACCATGAGCCAGGAAGAGGCCGTGCTCAGCGACTCTCCCTTGGGCAAAATCCCCTTCATCCGCACGCCCCAAGGCGCACTGTGCGAAAGCCATGTGATTTTGGAATACCTAGAGGCGCAATACCCCAGCCCTGCTTTGCTGCCCGCCGATGCTTTTGCCGCCGCCAAGGTGCGCGAGCTGGTGACGTTCATAAACCTGCACCTAGAGTTGGTGGCCCGCGAGCTGTATACCCAGGCTTTCTTTGGTGGCACCGTGAGCGAGAGCACGCAGGCCCGTGTGCGCAAGCAGCTTGAGAAAAACATCAGCGCCTTCAAACGCTTGGCCAAGTTTGCCCCCTATATCGCTGGTGACACTTTCACCCAGGCCGACTGCGTGGCGTTCAGCAACCTGCCCTTGGTGGGCATGGCAACCAAGGCTATTTATGGTGAAGACTTATTGCTGGCCGCAGGGGTAGACTACAAGCCCTACATTAAATTGATTGGCGAGCGCGCCAGCGCCCAGCGCGTCTTGGCCGACCGTAAAGCGGCTGTACAAAAGACCTGAAAAACCAAGCCAGGCCGGGGGGCTGGCTCATGGATAATCAGCGTCCATGACTATTTTTACCACCCTCTTTCCCCTGGGCTGGCAGCACTACCTGATGGGCGGCGCCTTCATTGGCGCTGGTGCAGGGCTGCTGTTTATCTTGACCGGGCGCATTGGTGGCATGAGTACGGTGTTTTCCAGCACTTGGTCTTTTGTGGTTCAAAGGCCATTTTTTCAACAAGCCCGCTTCACCGAGTCACGCAACTGGCGCCTGGTTTATGCGCTTGGTTTGGTTTTGGGCGCGTTCATTTGGTGGTTGGGCTTTGCAGGCGGTGTGGCTGAAAGCACGGCCGTGCCAGTTTGGCAACTTGTGGTGGGTGGATTTTTTTTGGGTTATGGGGCGCGCCTGGGCAACGGCTGCACCTCTGGGCACGGCATTTGTGGCCTGGGCTCGCTGCAAGTGCCCTCCCTATTTGCCGTACTCACTTTCATGGCCACCGCATTTTTGACCGCCAATATCTTTGCCAGGATAGCCGCATGAACACCCCCAACATGACCCGACCCCGCATGTTGGCCACGCTGGTGGCAGGCACCCTTTTTGGCTTCGGCCTGTCCGTCTCCACCATGATCCGGCCTGAGGTGGTGCTGAGCTTTTTGCGCTTCTCTGACTTTGGCCTGATGTTGGTCATGGGCGGTGCGGTGGTGGTGACACTCATCGCCTACAAGGTAGCGCCCCGCTTTATAAAGCAGCCCCTCTTGGGCGATATTTTTCACAAGCACCCCAGCATCTGGAACCGCGATACCGCCGTGGGCGCTGCGCTGTTTGGCGTTGGCTGGGGACTGTGCGGCGTGTGCCCCGGCCCGGCTATTGCCGGTTTGGGCGCAGGCAACTTTGATTTGCTGTGGGCGCTGGCCGGTATTGGCCTAGGTGCCTTGGCGCAAGGCTTGCGCGCCAAATAATTTCACACATTAACCCCTTAGGAAACTCCATGCCCACTTACCACATTGAAATGCTCGAAGGCCGCACCATCGAGCAAAAGAAAAAACTCGTTGAAGAAATCACCCGTGTCACAGTCGAGGTTTTGGGCGGCAGCGCTAGCTCGGTTGATATTTTGATCACCGATGTGAAGCGCGAAAACTGGGCTACCGGCGGCGTGCTGTGGAGCGAGCCCCGGCCTTGAATGAACGCAAGGCCTCACGCCTGATTCTTTTCAACAAGCCTTATGGCGTACTGAGCCAGTTCACCCCCGACGGCAAGTGGCAAGGGCTTGGTGATTTCATCAAGCTCCCGGGCGTGTATGTGGCGGGCAGGCTAGATGCCGACAGCGAAGGCCTGCTGCTGCTCACCAATGACGGTAAGTTGCAGGCGCACATCTCGGACCCGCGCTACAAGATGGAGAAAATCTACTGGGTGCAGGTGGAAGGCGTGCCCACACAAATGGCGCTGGACGCGCTGACGCGGGGTGTGCAGCTTAATGACGGCATCACCCTGCCCGCCCGCGCCCGCTTGATACCCGAACCACCAGGCTTGTGGGCCAGAGTGCCCCCGGTTCGCTTTCGCCAAAGCATTCCTACGTTTTGGGTAGAACTGGCGATTAAGGAAGGCCGCAACCGGCAGGTGCGCCGCATGACGGCAGCGGTGGGTTTCCCCACGCTGCGGCTGATTCGAGCCGGCATTGGCCCCCACACCTTGCACGGCTTGGCGCCTGGTGTTTGGCAGGACGCTACTGGGGTTTGGGCCTAGACCGCTTTATTCAAACGCAGGCATGGCGGGTTTGGCAACGGGCTTGCCTGCGCTTACCCAGGCATCAAAACCACCCGCAATCGATTTGACGTTGAGGTAGCCCATGTCGTGCATCGCACAGGCGGCCAGGGCGGCGCGGCCACTGGTTTTGCAGTACAGCACGATGTTGAGATCGCGCGAGCTTAAAGCTGGGTTGGCGCTGAGTTTGAACTCCAACATGCCGCGCGAGGCGTGAATGGCACCGGGCAAATGACCAGCAGCGTATTCATCTTGCTCGCGCACATCGATCAGCACATCAGCCTCTAGCAGGGCTTGTTCGGCATCAGCCAGGGGCACTTCCTGAATACGGGCTTTGGCCGCAGCCACTAAATCGTGGGCATAGGAATAGGTCCCCATTTACCGGCACTCCCCCATTTTGATGCTCAATGTCAGCAGCGTATCGGCATCGCTCTGAGTGATTAAATTCGCGCAAGAAGAACGACAATGACGAAGACGCGCTAACGCAGTGCTGGTGCGCAGCCGCACAAACCTAACTACTCAATCACCGCCACCGACTTGACCTGCGCCCAGATGTGGGCGCCTGCCCTCAGGTTCAACAGGCTGATCGCTCTTTGGGTGACGCGTGCCAAAAGGATCGACTCGCCACAGCGAATACGAACCAAAGCCTGCGATGGATGGGCATCATCAACCACGGCTTCAATGCAGCCCTTGAGATGATTTTGAATACTTGACTCGTGCGGCTCGTGTGCAGAGATGCTGATGTCTCGCGCAAGGACTCTCAGGCGAACTTGCTGGCCTACCGCAATATCGTTGTCACGCACCCAAAGAAATCCACCGGGAAACTCAACTTGCGACAGGTGCCAACGTGCATCGCGCCGGGCGACCCGGCCGCGCAGCATGACACCGGCATCTTCGCCCCCAATGGCCGGGCTTTCAACCCGAGCCAAAACGTCTTGCGCCGCGCCATAGGCCTTGACCGAGCCTTGGTCGAGCACCACCAGATGGTCAGCCAAGCGCGCGACTTCGTCCGCTGAATGGGTGATGTAAAGCATGGGCACGCTTAATTCATCGCGCATCTTTTCGAGCCAGGGAAGAATCTCGTGACGGCGCGCAAGGTCCAGCGCTGACAAGGGTTCGTCCAGCAGCAAGAGCCTGGGCTGGGTTGCCAAGGCGCGGGCAATGGCCACCCGTTGCCGCTCCCCACCCGACAAAGTAGCGGGTTGCCGGTGCATCAGGTGACCGATCCCCAGCAATTCAATGGCGCGTGACAAGGCCTCTGAGGCACCTGGCTTTTTTGATCGCTTGAGCCCGAAGGCTACATTTTTTTGGACATCCAGGTGCTCAAAGAGACTCGCCTCCTGGAATACATAGCCCAGATCGCGCTCCCAGGTGGGCACAAAAATACCACGGGCATCGTCCTGCCACAGAGCCTGCCCCACGCGTATCAGCCCATTGGCAGGCCGCTCAAGCCCGGCCACACACCTCAACAACGTGGTTTTACCGGAGCCTGAGGCGCCAAACAGAACGGTGATTCCTTGGGAGGGTAAATCCAGATCGACGTTGAGCGAAAAGCCACTGCGGGCTAATTTGACCCGAATGCGCAGGCCGTCAGCAGCGGTCATGGCCGCACCTGTTCAACGCGTTTTTGCATCATCGACAAGGCCAACAACACACCAAATGAGAAAACCAACATGCCACCCGCCAGCCAATGTGCCTGCGCATATTCCATGGCTTCCACATGCCCGTAAATCTGCGTCGACACCACGCGAGTTTTCCCGGGAATGTTGCCGCCGATCATGAGCACAACACCAAACTCGCCCACCGTATGGGAAAAGCTCAGAATGGCCGCCGTGATGAGTCCGGGACGCGCCAGCGGCAAAGCCACCGTGAAGAATGCATCAATGGGACTGGCCCGAAGTGTGTAAGCCACTTCCATCGGCCTCACACCCATGGCCTCAAAAGCATTTTGTAGCGGCTGCACCGCGAAGGGGAGTGAAAAAATAACTGAACCGATCAGCAGGCCCGTGAACGTGAACGACAAAACACCCCAACCCATGGCTTGCGTGAGTTGTCCAAGCGGTCCGTGCGGCCCCATGGCCACCAAGAGGTAGAACCCCAGCACAGATGGTGGCAGCACCAGCGGCAACGTCGCCAGCGCAGCAATGGGTGCACGCCATTTGGACCGCGTCTGGGACAGCCACCACGCCAGCGGTGTGGCCAGCATCAACAAAATGAGCGTGGCCAATGCCGCCAATTCAAGGGTCAGCCCAATAGCGTCCCAGGCCTCGTTGTTCAGTGGAAAATTCATAGGGCTTTTGGGCTTAAAGTCTCATGCGAGCACCAGATGGGGTCTGGTCATCACACATCGTAGCCATAGGTGCGAATCAGTGTTTTGACTCGGTCACTGCGCAAAAAAATCATCAGCGCCTTGGCCGCGGGGTTGCCAGCGCCCGGGGTCAGCAGTAGAGCATCTTGCTGAATGGGCGCGTGCAGATGGGCGGGAACCAGCCATGCCGATCCTTGGGCGATCTTGCCCTCGCTCATGACCTGCGACAAGGCAACGAAACCCAGCTGCGCGTTTTCAGTGGCGGTGAACTGGTAGGTCTGAGCGATATTCTCGCCTTGCACGATCTTCGGTTGAAGCGCTTTCAAAACACCC
>CAIMHL010000609.1 GCA_903840825.1 uncultured beta proteobacterium | reverse complement strand
GTGGCTGGAGATGCTTTCTTCAATTTCACGGGTGCCAAGGCGGTGCCCGGCGACGTTGATCACATCATCGATACGACCCAGAATGAAGAAGTAGCCATCCGCGTCACGAATGCCCCAGTCAAACGTGCTGTAAACCATTTTGTTGGGCACGCTGGACCAATAGGTTTTAACAAAGCGCTCGTCATCGCGCCAAATCGTTTGCAGGCAGCCTGGAGGCAGAGGGCCTTCGATGGCCACCACGCCTTTTTGGTTGGGTCCAGTTAATTCTTCGCCAGTTTGGCCGTCAAGTAGTTTGACGTCGTAGCCATAGACCGCTTTACCCGGTGAGCCAAGTTTACTTTGCGCCTGCTCCACGCCATTGCACAGCGACAAAATAGGCCAACCCGTTTCGGTCTGCCAGTAGTTGTCAATGATAGGCCTGCCCAAGCTTTCACTGATCCACTTGGCCGTGGGCTCGTCCAAGGGCTCACCCGCCAAAAACAGGGCGCGCAGGATGGACAGATCGTATTTGGAGAGCAGCGCCGGGTCTTGCTTTTTCAACACCCGCACCGCAGTGGGGGCGCTGAACATCACCGTGACCTTGTACTTCTCGACCAGGCTCCACCAGACGCCGCCATCAGGACGGGTTGGCAGCCCCTCGTACATGATGGTTGCCATACCGGCAATCAATGGGCCGTAAATGATGTAGCTATGACCTACCACCCAGCCAATGTCGCTGGTTGAAAAATAGATTTCACCGGCATTGCCACCATAAATATGCTTCATGCTGGACGCCAGCGCCACGGCGTAACCACCCGTGTCGCGCTGCACGCCTTTGGGCTTGCCGCTGGTGTAGAGTGTGTAGATCGGATGTGTGGACTCCACCCATTCCCAGGGCACGACCGTATTGAAGTGTTTTTGCCTTATATCGCCCCACAGATGATCTCGAACAGCTACTAAATCCATAGCAACTCATTGACGATCAACTGGCAACACGGCCGCGGGCTTGTAGGCCGACAGGCGAATCGCCTCGTCGAGCAAAGGCTTGTAAGCGACTGGTTTGCCACCGCGTGAACCTGCATCAGCACTGATCACGACCTTAGGCTCAGCGTCTTCAATGCGGGACGCCAACGGCCCCGAGGCAAACCCGCCAAATACAACCGAGTGAATAGCGCCAATGCGCGTGCAAGCCAGCAAGGCAAACGCAGCCTTGGCAATCATGGGCACATAAATCAGGACACGATCGCCCTTTTGAACGCCCAAGTCCTTGAGCGATGCAGCCATGCTCTGAACTTCTGCGTGCAGCTCACGGAATGAATAGACACGCTCTTCGTTGGTTTCAGTGGAGACAAAAATCAAGGCCGCTTGGTCAGCTCGCTCAGGCAAGTGACGATCGACCGCGTTGTGACACAAATTGGTGGTACCGCCGACAAACCATTTGGCAAACGGCGGGTTGGTGTAGTCACAAATCTGCTGCAGGGGTGTTTTTCAGTCGACCATTTGCGCCTGCGCGGCCCAAAAAGTGTCACGCTCGTTCAAAGAACGACTGTGGAATTCGGCGTACGTTGTCATTATTTGCCTCCAGTTGGATCAGTAAACTGAATTCATAACTATGCTGATCCAGCTTGCAAGAGACTGACTGTTAGACCGCCTACCCACGGTCCATGACGGCCTTATTTGATGAGCGCCTGCACCTCATGAAAGGCCGGATGCTCTGCCGAGCGCAGCCACTCAAATGCCACCATTTCTGTGGTAACCAGCTCGGCTCCTGCCCCAGCCAAGCGATCAAATGCCGCATCACGGTTGCGCTCAGTGCGCGAACTGCACGCGTCGGTCACAACCCACACATCAAACTCATCTTCAAGCAAGTGCAAGGCCGTTTGCATCAAGCAAATATGCGCTTCGCACCCAGCAATGACGATGGTGCTGCGTTCATCTGTTTGGGCTGGCTTTTGCAAGTGCTTGGGCAAACTGCGTGCATTGCCCCCAACCGGTTTGGCCGGCGGACGCAGCCATTCACCCAGGCCTTCTTCAACGCCGCTGAATTGCATTTTGCTCAGGGTCTTGGCGCACAAAGCACGCACCTCAGGCACGTTTTCGCCCAATTTGGACGGGTTTTGCTCTGTCCCCCAAACGGGCACGTTCATCAACTGCGCCAACTTGCCCAATCGGACAGCGTTGGCAAGGACGTGGGCATTGTCGAAAATAGCGGGCATCAGGCGCATTTGATAATCCACCAATACAAGATGGCACTGGTCAGCTTCTAGCAACATAAAGAACTTTCTAAAAATTTTGGCCTTTGCAGGCAACCCCCAATTAGAACGCAGCTTGTTGCGCGCGTGCCCCGAGCAAAAAAATCAAACGCTAGCCCCTGTTTTAACCACCACACGGCCACGAATCTTCCCCTCCATCAGTTGATGGGCTTTAGCCACTGCATCCGCCAAATGCACTTCTTCGATCATGGACTCCAGCAGCGTTGGATCCAAATCACGCGCTAAACGCGCCCAAGCTCGCTGCCGTTTGGCCAATGGAGCCATCACAGAATCAATGCCCGCCAAGGTCACGCCGCGCAAAATAAAGGGCATCACCGTGGTGGGTAAATCCATGCCCTGCGCCAAGCCACAAGCCGCTACCACCCCGCCATAACGCGTTTGGGCCAAGGCGTTGGCCAAGGTGTGAGAGCCCACCGCGTCAACCACACCCGCCCAACGCTCTTTTTGGAAGGGTTTGCCAGGGGCAGACAGCAAGGCGCGGTCAATCACGCTGCGAACGCCAAGTGACTCAAGATAAGGAGTTTCAGTCGCTTTGCCAGTTGCAGCCACCACGTTGAAGCCCAACTTGCCCAGCAAAGCAATCGCCACGCTGCCCACGCCGCCGGTAGCACCTGTGACCAGTATTTCACCAGCATCGGGGGTGATGCCGTGGTCCTCCAAGGCCATCACACACAGCATGGCCGTGTAGCCGGCGGTGCCAATCGCCATAGCCTGACGGGGTGTGAATGCAGCGGGTAGCTTGACCAACCAATCGCCTTTGAGACTGGCCTTCTCAGCCAAGCAGCCCCAATGTGTTTCGCCAACGCCCCAGCCATTGTGGACAAAGGTGTCGCCAGGTGCCCAATCTGGATGGCTTGAGCTTAGAACAGTTCCAGACCCATCAATACCCGCCACCATCGGCCAATTCCGAACCACAGGGCCCTTGTTGGTAATCGCCAGCCCATCTTTGTAATTCAAGGTCGAATAAGCCACGGCCACGGTGACATCACCCGAGGGAAGGCGCGATTCATCAAGAGCCTGAACGGAGGCTGAAAAGCCATCCGTGTTTTCCAGCAACAACGCATTGAACATATGAATCCTTATTAAGTGAGATTACTGAATCGGAGCCCCGAGGCTCAAAGACGCCCAAAACAGCGCCAAAATTTCAACTGTTAATATGCTACCCAAGATGCGAATCCCCTTTATTTTTATTTGCTTAATAGCTTCAAGCCTGGCCCATGCAACGCCAGCTCAACACCCTGACGACCTTGACCGTCTTTTGGCGGACAAAGGACTCTTGGCACGCATTGAAACGGTTCGCCAAACCGTGAGCGAAAAGGCCTCATTGCTGGTCTTTACCTCGATTGGATTTTTGGGCGTGCCTTACCGCCGGGGTGGCAACTCCGTAGAGACCGGATTTGACTGCAGCGGCTTTGTCAAAGCCATGTTTGAGCAAACGGTGGGGATGGTGCTGCCTAGAAAGGCAGAGCAGCAAGCGGCGGCTACTGACAAAATTGACCAAGCAGATTTAAAGCCGGGTGATTTGGTTTTTTTTAACACCATGCGAAGGGCTTTTAGCCACGTCGGCATTTATATTGGCGAGGGTAAATTCATCCATTCACCCAAGCCCGGCTCTGAAGTGCGGGTCGAAGACATGAATCTTTCGTATTGGAGCCGACGTTTTGATGGCGCGCGGCGCGTGCCTGCATCAGGCACCGAGCAACCCTCTCCCCAGCTCTTGCCCAAAAGCGAAGCAGTCGCTCGCTAAATGGCTAAGATGCTATTTAAAAAATAGCTGGTCAAGCACACCCACTGGGCCTTAGAGCCCAATAAAGCTTAAATTTTCTTGTCACAGCTTAACGGCAAGTTGGCAGGCTCATTTGTTCACAATCAGAACTCTTATGCACCGCCCCTACCACCCCAGCAAAGAAGAAATTGTCAACTTAGCCCCCATGAATCGCTTGGGGCTTGCGGACATCGTGCTGATCAACACCCTGAAACAGGCAGAGATAACACTGCAAACTTTACTGACCCAAGACGTGCTGGGGTTTGATACTGAATCCAAACCGACCTTTGTCAAAGAAGAAATTTCATCGGGGCCGCACATCGTGCAGTTCGCCACCTTGCAAAAAGCATACATCTTTCAGCTCCATGACGCCGCCAGCAGCCAGATCGCCTCACAACTACTGACCAATCAAAAAATCCAAAAAGTAGGCTTTGGGCTGGCCGGTGACCACGTTCAAATAAAAAGAACCCTGGGCGTGCACCCCGAAAATGTGCTTGACCTTAATGAGGTGTTCAGGCGCCAGGGCTACATCAAAGAGCTTGGTGTTAAGTCTGCGGTGGCCGTCATTTTCAACCAGCGTTTTCTAAAATCGAAAAAAGCAACGACCTCCAACTGGGCCAACCAGACCCTGACTGAGAGCCAACTTATTTATGCAGCCAATGACGCCTGGGCTGCCATCAAAGTGTTTCACGCCCTCCAATCAAGAACCTGAAAGTAGCTTGGTTCAGCTTGAATCAATTGGGATCCCGCATAAATCTTGCATAACCGCGGGTTTTCCTTAGCTTGAAAGTCTTGCCATGATTTGCATAATTTCCCATAATTATGCGTAATTACCAATCAGCACGACACCACGAAGCCAAACATCCATGCGACTTGTCCACAGCTCCCTGCACGAAGAAGTCGCTCAGCAACTGAGAGATCAAATATTTGCCGGAACGCTTATCCAAGGCAGCTTTATTGATGAAGTCGCACTTTGTGAACACTTAAAAATCTCTCGTACACCCTTGAGGGAAGCGCTCAAAGTGCTTACGGCAGAAGGATTGGTTCGGCATGAACCCCGCAGGGGGAGTTTTGTCAACGAAGTGACCGAGCAAGATTTGGACGAGATATTTCCCATCATTGCCTTGCTAGAGGGACGCTGCGCCTTTGAGGCCGCCCTGAACATCAGTGACAGTGATATTTCAGCGCTGGACGGCCTGCATGACCGACTCAAGCAACACGCTCAATTCAAGCGCATCAACGACTACTACGCCACCAACCTGACTATCCACGAAGCCATCATCACGCTGGCCAACAACCGCTGGTTGGCCCTGGTCATTTCAGACTTGCGCAAGATACTCAAACTCGCCCGACTGCAACAACTCCACGCCCCCGGTCGCTTGGAGCAAAGCCTGCACGAACATTTGGCTATTTACGCGGCCCTGCGCGCACGCGATTGCGCAGGGGCAGAGGTCGCGATGCGCACCCACTTGACCCGTCAGCGCGAAGCACTGAAACAGTTGGCCAACCAAGAAAAAAGCAGGCAGTTGGCATGACCACCTCTGAATGGTTTAGCCGAAAAGTTGCCCGACTCATGTCATCTTCCAATTCGGAGAAACACAAGATCGACCCTGAGGAAAAAATGCAGGCAACGCCACTCGCAGAGCCAACGCTGACAGATAAACCAGGGCGTCAACGAACCATCAAAGAGCGATTGGCCAGCACGCTTAAAAGCAAGGATGAAGCGCTGTCGCCTCGCCTGCTTCGCAGAACGCTGCGAGAGCTTCATGGTGTGGTGGACAACCAGATTAGCGAGGCTGAGGGCGGCCTGAGAGCGCAACGTTTAACCCATTGGTACGGCATTGCCACGCCGGCACAAAGACGTGACTTTTGGCTCTTGATGAGTGAGCAATTCACCGCCAACCCAGAGACCATGAAGCAAGCCCAGCTTGAATTTACGCGTGCTGTAGGAACGGCCGATGAAGCAGCTGCAGAAGTGCTGTACCGAAGAGCCACTGTCTCGCCACGCAGGCGTTTACTCCAGCGCTTTAGCGCCTTTTCAGAAGGCATCCGGTTTTTAGTCGATTTGAGGGCCGAGATGCTGCCGCAGCTCAAAGCCGAGAAGCGACTCAAGGCCCTGGATGTTGAAATGGAGTACATGTTTTCGACTTGGTTTGATGTCGGGTTTTTAGAACTCAGGCGAATCAGCTGGGACTCCCCCGCCTCCCTGATTGAAAAACTCATCAAATATGAAGCCGTCCATGACATCAAAAGTTGGGCAGATGTCAAAAACCGACTTGACTCAGACCGGCGCTGCTACGGATTTTTTCATCCCCGATTGCCCGCAGAACCCCTGATTTTTGTTGAAGTGGCGCTGCTTGACGACATCTCTCAAAGCATCACGCCCCTGCTGGACGAGTCAGCCGTGGCAGAAGATGTGCACCAGGCCAGTACCGCTATTTTTTACTCCATCAGCAATACCCAACAGGGGCTTAAAGGGGTCAGCTTTGGAGACTCTTTGATCAAAAAAGTGGTGGAGACTTTGAAGGCAGAATTCCCCCGACTCAAAACCTTTGCCACGCTCTCCCCGATTCCCGGTTTTCGCGCCTGGTTCCTTAAAAACGCCACGAGCATGCTTGCCCTCATGGAGGACAAACATCGAGAATCCTTGGGTGTGGCTCAGGGTGCGCAAGCGGAAAGCGCAGCACAGCTGCTGGCTGCAGCAGATTCTCCACTGGCGCTTGAACCGCAATCGCCCGTTCGACAATTCCTCTTGCAATCTGCGGCGTACTACCTCAGTAAAGAAATGGACGGCGGCAAACCAGCCGATCCCGTGGCCCGCTTTCACTTGGGCAACGGCGCACGAATTGAGCGCCTGAACTGGGGCGGTGACCCCTCGGTGAAGGGCATCAAGCAATCCTACGGCATGATGGTGAACTACCTTTATGACCTCAAGCGCCTAGACAAGCATCGTACCCAGATGGCCATGAAAAAAATCCCGACGTCCAGCACTTTCGATCATCTGAATTTTAAAAAATCGCTGTAATCTTATTTATACAACAGGAGACACCATGAACTACGATAACTACCCCGATACAAGCCGCCGTGAACTACTCAAGTGGGCCACTGCCAGCTTGGCGCTAGCCCCACTGTTAGGCCACGCACAATCAAACTGGCCTACCAAACCAGTCACCGTGGTGGTCCCATTCCCAGCCGGAGGAGGAACCGACGCCTTTGCACGTCCGTTGTCCGCTCAATTTTCCAAAGCAACGGGCAAGCAACTCGTCATTGACAACCGAGGCGGCGCAGGCGGAACGCTGGGCGCGAGCATTGCAGCCAAGGCGGCCGCTGACGGCTACACCCTGTTTATGGGAGCTGTGCACCACGCCATTGCCCCCTCCATGTACCCCAAACTGGACTACGACATTGAGAAAGACTTTCTCCCCATTGCCCTGCTTGCCAATGTGCCGCAAGTGCTGGTGGTCAACCCCAAAAAGGTACCAGGTGACTTCAAGGCCTTTATTGAATTAGTGAAACAAAACCCGGGACGCCTCAACTACGGATCAGCAGGCGGCGGTACCTCGCACCACCTGGCCGGTGAGTTGTTCAAGCAGCAAACCAAAACATTTATCACCCATATTCCCTACAGGGGCGCCGGACCTGCCTTGCAAGACCTGATGGCCGGCAATGTCGACATGATGTTTGATGGCTTGGGCTCCTCAGCAGGCCACATCAAGGGCGGACGCATCAAAGCCTTGATGGTGTCAGGGCTGAAACGAAACCCGGCTTTCCCGGATGTCCCTTGCGCTGGCGAATTAGGACTGCCCGATTACACCGTCACTACCTGGTATGGGCTTTGGGCCCCCAAAGGTACGCCAGCCGATGTCATCGCGCGCATTGCTGACGAGATGAAACGCAGCGCAGGCAGCGATGAGCTCAAAGCCAGTTGGGCCAGCAACGGCGCTGAATTTGGCAACTTGTCGCCTGCACAATTCGGCAGTTTTGTCAGCAACGAAGTCAAGCGCTGGGCCGCTGTGGTCAAGGCTTCAGGCGCCAAACTCGACTGATCAAGTTTTCCTTATTTCACGCTATTTGACATGCCCACCTACAAAGCCCTACAAGCCGATAACGGCAATCTTTTTTCAGCGCTGCGAGCGGCCTTTCCTGCCGATCTGGATGCCACAGCGGTAGAAACCGACAACCGTCTTTTCTACACCTGGCGCGATCTGGACCGTGCCAGCGCCAGAATGGCCAACTTACTTTGCGCCCTGGACCTGCCAGAAGGATCACGCGTGGCCGTTCAGGTTGAAAAATCAGTGGAGGCACTGATTCTCTATTTGGCGACTCTGCGTGCAGGCTTTGTTTTTTTGCCCCTCAACACGGCTTACCAAAGCGCAGAAATTGACTACTTCATTGGCAACGCTGAACCCGCGGTGGTGGTATGCACCGAAAAAAACTTTGGCTGGGTCAGCAAGATTGCTTTCAAGGCAGGCACCAAGCATGTGTTCACGCTGTCAGAAAACATCACGGGCTCACTGCTGGATCGTGCTTCTAATTTTTCGGACCAACACGACATAGTGCGCAGAGACAGCGGAGATTTAGCCGCTATTTTGTACACCAGCGGCACCACAGGTCGCTCCAAAGGCGCCATGTTGACGCACGGCAATCTCCTGAGCAACGCCTTGGTTCTCAAAAAGGTCTGGGAATGGCGAACGGCGGAGCAAGGCGGTGATGTGCTGATTCACGCCTTACCCATTTTTCATGTCCACGGTCTGTTTGTTGCCATTCATGGTGCGCTGATCAACGGAAGCAAAATGATCTGGCTGTCGAAATTTGACCCCAAGGTCGTTCTCGAAAAAATGCCTGAGGCCACCATCTTTATGGGAGTGCCCACTCTTTACGTCAGGTTGCTGGCAGAGCCGGGATTAAACCCAGACGTTGCGAAGAACATGCGGCTGTTTATTGCTGGCTCGGCACCCTTGTTGATTGAGACCTTTAATGCGTGGCAGACTCGAACCGGCCACACGATATTGGAGCGTTACGGCATGAGCGAAACCGCCATGCTCACCTCCAACCCCTATGACCCAAGCCTCGGCGAACGTCGCGGCGGCACCGTTGGCTTCCCTCTGCCGGGCGTGACGATCAGGGTGCAGGACGAAAATAACAAGGCCGTCCCCACAGGCGAGATAGGCGCTATTGAGGTCAAAGGCCCCAATGTTTTCAAAGGCTACTGGCGCATGCCGGAAAAAACAGCCGAGGAATTCTCAACTGATGGTTTCTTTAAAACCGGTGACGTGGGGAAATATGACGAACGGGGCTACATCACCATTGTGGGCCGCAGCAAAGACCTGATCATCAGCGGCGGCTACAACGTGTACCCGGCTGAAATTGAAGGTTACCTGAATGACTTGCCAGGAGTTGAGGAGAGCGCAGTGATAGGCATCCCGCACCCCGATTTTGGTGAAGTAGGTGTGGCTTTGCTGATTGCCAAGCCAGGCACCGTCCTGGACCCTGCAAACATCGTTGCCAGCATGAAGGCCAACCTAGCCAACTTCAAAGTTCCCAAGCAGTGTTTTGTGATTGATTCCCTGCCCCGCAACACCATGGGGAAGGTACAAAAAAATGTCTTGAGAGAACAGTACGCAAAGGGCCTTTAGGTGCTAACTTTCGTCACGTCATCGCGAGCGTAGCGCGGCGATCAATCTTCGTGTTTCCAGAGTTTTCGCTGCTGGAAAGGTTTTTGCTCGGTACGATGGACTGCCACGCTTCGCTCGCAGTGACGGGGAAAAGGAAATCTTAATCAGGAGATACCTTTCAAAAAGTCAGCATTCTTTGACTCAGGAACTTAAACCCTTGACCGCCTGAATCAAGGATTCTTGAGCCTGGCTGATGATCTGGCGCTTCCATTCATCGGTGTTGACATAAAAGGCATCCATCATTTGCTGCTTGATCGCTACGGCGAATTCTGCTGGCCCCTGTGGGTGCTTGTTTAACCAATGCTCCGCCCGCAGCGCCTGAATCATTTGCTCAATAGGGAGCGTTCCGTATTCCATGGCAATGCCAGTGTATTGGGCCTTCGGGCACTCTTGGTAAATCGCCATCCACATCAAGCCCGTTAAAAAGGCCGAGGTCGATGAGCCATCGTAAATTGAGGTTAAGGGCGTTTTTCCCTCGCCGCCCCACCATCGTTTGGCTCTGACAAAAGCTTCTGCATCATCTTTGCAAGCAAAAATGCGTTCACCCACACCACTGGGTCCCAAGCCTGTGTGCAAATCAATCCAGGCAATTCGGTGGGCTCGCCCAGCATGCTCGCGTAAAACCTGGCGCAAGGTCCGGTTGCTCCAAGTGGGCTCGGTGCCGCCAAAAAAGAGGCCATCAGGAAACGACTGCTGACCCCGCGTCACCGCCGACTGAAAGGCGTTGATACCGTGATTTTTGACATAGGCTGCAATCGCCAAATTGTTGTCCTCATCAGGCGGCCAATGCTCAGGTAGCAGCAAATCATGCAGGTCCGCATACTCAGTATTGACGGACAAGGCTTGGGAGAAATCCTGAAAATTTCGGTTCAAATCTACATTTTCATGGGTCGTGCGCCTCACATGTGAGAACCCATAGGGGTTGAGGGCATGGACATACAACACGGCACATCCGGACGCACGTGCGGTTTCACGCAAAACCTCATCTTGCAAGGAGAAAACCTGCACCCCACTGCCGCAATAGCCTTCGACACCGTGACACGCACTGGACACAATCAGTAAATTCTCAGCGTCAGGTGAGCCATCGAGCACGACATCCATCGCCAGGTCTTCTCCATCACGGCCTTTTTCAGGATGTGCGTGCGTCACAACGGCCAAGCCCGCTTGGGAGGCCGCGTCCAAAAATCGGGTACGAGCTTGGGCGTATGAATTTGAGAAGGCTTGAGTAGGGTTCATCATGTCGCAGTATCCCGCGCTGGCGTTTTGAACCACTCCTCAGCCAGCCTTACCCAATAGGTGCCTCCCAGAGGAATCAAATCGTCATTGAAGTCATAACTTGGGTTATGCAGCATGCAAGGGCCGCCACCATGGCCCATTTCACGGTGAGCACCATCACCATTGGCGATAAAGCTGTAGCAGCCGGGTTTGGCCATCAACATATAGGAGAAATCTTCAGCCCCCATTGTGGGCTCCTGCATTTCAACATTACTCTCGCCCACAATACTAGCCATGACCTTGCGCGCAAATTCGGATTCATAAACACTGTTAATCGTCGGTGGGTAGTTGCGGACAAACTGAAACTCACACGTCATGTCAAACGCCGCACAGGTGTGCTCAGTGATTTGCTTCATGCGCCGCTCGATCAGGTCCAACACCTCTATGCTGAAGGTCCGTACCGTGCCCTGCAACTCACAACTGTCTGGAATGACATTGGTTGCCTCTCCCGCATGAATCATGGTGACAGAGATCACCCCGGCATCAACTGGTTTTTTGTTCCGGGTGATGACCGTCTGGAAAGCACCCACCAATTGGCAGGCCACCGGCACAGGGTCAAGCCCGTTGTGGGGCAAAGCGGCGTGCCCGCCTTTGCCAATAATTTTGATCTTAAACTCATTGCTTGACGCCATCACCGGCCCAGGACTCACCGCAAATTTGCCCAATTGGGAGCCGGGCCAGTTGTGCATGCCAAACACGGCTTCCATGGGGAATTGCTCAAACAAGCCGTCCTTGATCATTTCACGAGCGCCACCACCGCCCTCTTCAGCCGGTTGAAAAATCAAATAAACAGTGCCATCAAAACTTCTGTTGGCCGCCAAGTGCTGCGCAGCCGCCAGCAACATGGCGGTGTGGCCGTCGTGGCCGCAGGCGTGCATTTTTCCCGCATATTGGCTTGCATGGCTGAAGGTGTTGAATTCCTGCATGGGTAAGGCATCCATGTCGGCTCTCAGGCCAATGGCTCGGTTGGAGTTTCCACCTTTGATAATACCAACCACCCCCGTAGTGCCCATGCCCCGATGAATAGGAATACCCCATTCGGTGAGCTTTTGCGCCACTACATCCGCGGTGCGAACTTCTTTAAAACACAATTCAGGGTGCGCGTGTATATCGCGTCTTATGCTGGCAATACCCGCGGACTGGGTCAGCATGGAGTCAATAATTTTCATATGTTTAGTCCTTAAATAAAATTAAATTAAAAACGACACAAGGCAGCAACGTCTACCTTAAAACTCAAATTCGGCCTTCCTCTACAGCATGACAAGCTATTTTTATTCCTTGTATCTGATGAAGCTCTGGCCGAACTTCGCGACAGCGTTGGTTGGCATGCATGCAACGTGGATGAAAGGCGCACCCAGTGGGTGGGTTCAAAGGATTGGGCACTTCGCCCAAGACCGGCGTTCGGGCTTGGCCGGTGTCGTGCATTTTAGGGATGGCGTCCAACAACATGCGGGTGTAGGGATGGCGCGGATTTGAAAATAATGATTGTTTATCCGCCAACTCAACCAAACGGCCAAGATACATCACACCCACGTCATCGCTCACATGGCGAACGACCGCCAGGTTGTGTGAAATAAACAAATAAGTTAGCCCTAAATTGCGCTGCAAATCCTTCATTATGTTGAGCACTTGGGCCTGCACACTGACGTCCAATGCAGAGGTGGGCTCGTCGCAAACCAGAAACTCCGGGTTGGTCGCCAAGGCCCGGGCAATAGAGATGCGCTGGCGCTGCCCTCCCGAGAACTGGTGCGGATACTTGACCATATCAAGGGCACTAAGACCCACTGACGTCAGCAATTGCGCCACCCGTTCTTTCAAGGCGGCTGGATCAGTGACCAGACCATGCTCTGTCAAAGGCTCGCCCACAATGGCTTCTACGCGCCAGCGCGGATTGAGCGAAGCATAAGGGTCCTGGAAAATCATCTGAATGCGACTGCGCAATTTCAGCCCATCGGGCGTTTTGAATATCGCGTGGGCATCAAGCCCGTCAAAGGTCAAATGGCCCCGAGTTGGCTCGTATAGGCCCACCAACAATTTGGCAACCGTGCTTTTTCCGCAGCCTGACTCGCCGACCAAAGCCAGGGTCTTGCCTTTTTGAATGTCAAAGCTGACGCCATCAACCGCATGCAGCAAAGTACGGGGCTTGCGCTCGAGAACGCGGTTGAGCCACGGTGCCGATACATCAAACACCATGGCCAGGTCTTTTGCCTGAACCAAGGCTTGACCATCGGGCTTCATGGTGCGACCTCATTTAGCCAGCACGCTGCTTGCGTCGCCTGGGCCTGCATCAAAGAAGGCCGTACATCTCTGCATTTGCCAAATACGC
>CAIMHL010000608.1 GCA_903840825.1 uncultured beta proteobacterium | reverse complement strand
GTGGGACTTCTGGAGCGAATGTGTGAAATCCAACCATTTGAAAATTAACCGGCAGCTACTTCATTTCGAAGTGAGTTTTTCAGACCATCCCTAGTGCGATGGCTCAGTCGGCCACGCCTGAGACACAGGCTGTCGTTGATCAAATTGTGGCAAGCTTTAACTTGAATAATTTAAAGGTTGCTGAACCCAGCAAATTCAATGCCCCGGTGGGTACCTCGGCCTTCGACCCTCTGGCACATTTAACTGCCAACCTTGGGAGCACCAATCGAGGTTTTGGCTCTGTCCTTACCTTGACCTTCAAAGATAATAAGTCGTTAGCTGTAACTATTGATCAATACACGCTTAGCGAATTAACTCAAAATGGTGATGTAAAGCAGACCGCAGACGGAACACTGCTGATGACTCCTCAAGCTAAAAGTCGGTTGGCATTTGGCGCGGTCAATATCACCGGAATTGTTGAAACGCGAAACGTTATTATTAAAAATGGTGTTGTTATATTGACTGGTCAGTAAAAGTTTTTTATGTAATTAAGTTGCATTTACCTAATTAAATGTTATTAAATTTTGACTGCATTCGGTAGAAGGTCGGTCGTGGTTCAAACGGCTTACTTTTTTTCATTCCAGCCATCCTTTGAGCTTGGCCTGCAGGTGGTATGGTCTGAGGATGAAAACACAAATAGATCATCTCGTCGTCGTCGCGCAAACGCTGGAACAAGGCGTTCAGTGGTGTGAGGCCAAATTAGGCATCACCCCCGGCCCCGGCGGCGAACATGAGCAGTTCGGCACGCACAACCGCTTGTTCAAAATTGCTTCACCTGCCAACCCCTTGGCTTATTTTGAAATTATTGCCATCAATCCTGGTGCAAAACGCAGCGCCACACCGGCGACGCGTTGGTTTGACATGGACGATGCTGCCCTGCAGGCCGCTGTCGCCATTGAGCCTCGCTTGGTTCATTTTGTGGCCAATACCGATGACATTCAGGCCGTCAGAACCGCCTTGAAAATCCAGGGCATTGACCGTGGCCCGGTCGTGCACGCCAAGCGTCATTCACGTCGGGGTGTCTTGCAATGGCAAATCACGGTTCGAGACGATGGTCAACGCCTGTTTGATGGCGCCTTGCCGACCCTCATTCAATGGGGTAAACCGGATGCTGCCGAGCCCCTGCGCCTGCACCCGCGCAACACCTTGCCCCGTTCTGGCGTCACCTTGCAAAGCATCGCTGTCACCCATCCCACGGCGGCCAAACTGCAAACGGCCTATGACGCACTAGAGCTCAAGGGCATTGTTGTAAGCACAGGCCCTGCCAATATTTGTGCTGTGCTCAATACCCCTAAGGGCATCGTTGAGCTGCAAAGTTTGGGGCTTTAAAGAGTCTGATGCGCTTTGGCATGCGGGGTGACCCGCATCGCGCAGGTGTTGTCGCCCAAGCGACCAAAATTGGCCTCTCACATCATTTATTTAATGGTTTAAAAAATTAGTTTGGCATGATGTAAACCCCTGTGTCCCTCAGGCAATCTTCATGTTAAATTGGTTTTTTTATCAAAAAATAAATGTTCGTCTTTATTCTTCGCCGTCTGATTCAAGCACTAATAGTGATGGTGGCGGTTGCTTTCATCGCCTTCATGCTCTTTCAATATGTTGGTGACCCGGTCGTCTTCTTGCTGGGGCAGGATGCGCGTCCTGATCAGATCAAGCAGTTAAGGGCTGATCTCGGGTTGGATCAACCCTTTTTCATCCAGTTTTGGCACTTCCTGCTGAACGCGGTGCAGGGCGAGTTTGGTTTAAGTTTGCGCCAAGGAGCCAAGGTATCGCGCTTGATCGCTGAGCGACTCCCCGCCACCTTGGAGCTGGCCTTGTTTGCGGGTGTGCTGGCTTTGCTGGTGGGGGTGCCGTTTGGTGTTTATGCAGCTCTGAAACGTGGTCAGTTTTTTAGCCAGTTGCTGATGACGATTTCGCTTCTGGGGGTGTCACTGCCCACGTTTCTAATTGGCATTCTTTTGATTTTGGTGTTTTCTGTGGGGCTGGGCTGGTTCCCCAGTTTTGGCCGGGGTGAGGTGGTTCAGATTGGTTGGTGGAGCAGCGGGTTGCTGACCCTAGATGGTCTTCACCACATCGTCATGCCGGCCATCACGCTGGCTATTTTTCAGCTGACCCTGATCATGCGTTTGGTGAGGGCCGAAATGCTGGAGGTGTTGCGCACCGACTACATCCGCTTTGCGCGGGCACGGGGCCTGAGTAACCGGGTCATTCACTTTGGTCACGCTTTGCAAAATACATTGGTGCCGGTGATCACCATCACCGGCCTGCAATTGGGGCAGCTCATTGCTTTTTCCATCATCACCGAGACGGTGTTCCAGTGGCCGGGCATGGGCTTGTTGTTCATTCAAGCGGTCACGTTTGCCGATGTGCCGGTGATGGCCGCTTACTTGTGTCTGATTGCCTTGATCTTTGTGGTGATCAATCTGGTGGTTGATCTGCTTTATTTTTTGGTTGATCCCAGACTACGTGTAAGCCAGTCAGGAGGTCATTGATGACGGTTTCTACGTTGGCGTCAACACTGCGCTCAGGGTTTCGGGTGCATGGCCGTGCGTTTGCACATATTGCAGCCTTCCATCCCGAAATTACCGCCCTAAGGCGTGATCTTCATGCCCACCCCGAGCTTGGTTTTGAAGAGTTTTACACCAGCCAGCGCGTGCAGGAGTCCCTCAAACTATGCGGCGTTGATGAAATTCATACAGGTATTGGCAAAACAGGGGTGGTGGCCGTCATCAAGGGGCGGCAAAACACGGCTTCAAAAATGATCGGGTTGAGGGCCGACATGGATGCCTTGCCTCTAACTGAGCACAACAACTTTGCCTGGAAGTCCAGCAAAGCCGGTTTGATGCACGGTTGTGGTCATGATGGCCATACCGCCATGTTGGTCGGTGCGGCACGGTATTTGGCCGAGACCCGAAACTTTGACGGCACGGCGGTGTTGATTTTTCAACCCGGTGAAGAGGGCTACGCTGGGGCCAAAGCCATGATTGAAGACGGCTTGTTTGATCGCTTCCCCGTGCAGTCGGTCTATGGCATGCACAACTGGCCGGCCATGCGTCCCGGCACTATTGGCGTCAACCCCGGCCCCATGATGGCAGCCGCAGACCGCATCACCATCGAGATTACGGGCAAAGGTGGGCATGGCGCTCATGCGTACCAGACCATTGATCCCATTTTGGTGGCGGCGCACATCATCACGGCTATTCAAAGCATCGTGTCACGCAACGTCAAACCCGTTGACAGTGCGGTGATTAGCTTGTGCGCTATCAGAGCTGGAGAGCTGGGCGCCATGAGCGTCATTCCCGATACCGCCACCCTGGTGGGTACGGTGCGTACCTTTAGCCCTGTGGTGCAAGCGCTGCTTGAGCGTCGCCTCACAGAGCTTTGCACCGCTGTGGCCATGGGTTTTGGAGCTACAGCCCAGGTTCGCTATGAGCGGATTTATCCAGCAACCATCAACACCGGCCCTGAAGCCCACTTTGCCGCCGATGTTGCGCAAAGTTTGGTGGGGCGGGACCATGTAGTGCGCGACCTGGAACCCAGCATGGGCGCTGAAGATTTTTCATTCATGCTGCAAGTCAAGCCCGGGGCTTATCTGCGCATTGGGCAGGGTGAAGAAAACGGGGTGGGAAGTTGTTTTTTGCATAACAGTCGTTATGACTTCAACGATGATATTTTGCCTTTGGGTGCGGCTTTGCACGCCAGCCTGGTGGAGCAGGCTATGCCGCTTCGCTCAGTTTAGTTTGGGTTAATTTTAAAAAGGAGATTGAGATGAAATTTGAACGAAAAATGGCTCTAGCGCCCGTAGGGATTGCTATAGCAGCTATGAGTTTTGTAGCGTCAGCGGTTACCTTGAAGGTGGCCAACCAAGGCGACGCGCTGGCTATGGACCCTCACTCCCTGAATGAGTCCTTGCAGTTGTCCATTATTGGCAACGTTTATGAGCCGCTGGTCAGCCGCGATCGAAACTACAAACTCACGCCTGCCCTGGCCACCGATTGGAAGCAAACAGCCCCCACCGTGTGGCGCTTTAATTTGCGCAAGGGCGTCACCTTTCACGATGGCACACCCTTTACGGCCAATGACGTCATCTTCAGTTACGAGCGCGCCAAAGGGGACGGCTCAGACATGAAGAGCTATGTGGGTCAGATCAAGGAAGTCAAAAAGATCAATGACCATGCCGTTGACTTTATTCTGGACGCGCCTTTTCCAATTCTGCCCGAGCTGTTTACGCAGTGGCACATGATGAGCAAATCATGGTGCGAAACCAACCAAGCCCTGAAACCCGTTGACCGGCGCAAGGGGATTGAGAACGCTGCTTCATTCCGTGCCAACGGCACTGGCCCCTATCGGGTGCGTGAGCGTCAGCCAAGCGTGCGCACTTCTTTTTCGCGCAACGGCAGTTACTGGGGCAAGATTGACGGCAATGTGGATGAAGTCATCTTCACCCCCATTGGCAACGATGCCACTCGCGTGGCGGCTTTGCTGTCCGGTGAAGTGGATGTGATGGAGCCTGTGCCGGTGCAGGATGTGGCCCGTCTCAAAAGCAATGCCAAGCTCAAAGTGCTGCAAGGCCCTGAGTTGCGGGTGATCTTTTTGGGCATGGACCAAAAACGCGATGAGTTGTTGTTCTCAAACGTAAAGGGCAAAAACCCGTTCAAAGACAAGCGCGTTCGTCAGGCTTTCTACCAGGCGATTGACATCGAAGGCATCAACAAAACCGTGATGCGCGGTGCCTCTACGCCGGTGGCTTTGTTGCTTCCCCCGCAAGTGAATGGCTTTATGCCTGACTTGGCCAAACGACTGCCGTTTGACGTGGAAGCCGCCAAAAAACTCATTGCTGAGGCGGGCTACCCCAGCGGCTTTGAGGTCAAGATGAACTGCCCCAATGACCGCTATGTCAATGACGGCGAAATTTGCCAGGCCGTCGCCGCCAATCTGTCCAAAATTGGCGTCAAGATCAATCTGGAAGCGGAAACCAAGGGCACCTATTTCCCCAAAATTTTGAGCCGCAACACCAGTTTTTATATGCTCGGCTGGACGGCCAGCACGGTGGATGTGCACAACGTGCTCTACCCGATCATGTCGTCGCCGGGCGAGGGCGGTCGTGGTCAATTCAATCTGGGGGCTTACAGCAATGCCAAGGTGGATGAGTTGACCGTGAAGATCGGTTCTGAGACGGATGCCAAAAAGCGCAACGAGATGATTCTTGAGGCGCTCAAAATCCATCAAGATGAGATTGGCCATTTGCC
>CAIMHL010000607.1 GCA_903840825.1 uncultured beta proteobacterium | reverse complement strand
GGGCTTAGGCTAGGTCACTTAAGACCTGTTCAATCGCGCTGAAAAGCGGCCGCTCTTTGGGCGCTTCATTCAAGCAAGCGTTTATCAAGCGGGTGAGTGCCTCGCGTGTGGCAGGCTCAGGGTGGACAGGGCTGTGCACCAGCAACTCTTCCAGCAAGCAGCCAAAAGCACGCACTTCAAGCCGTTGAAGTGCGAGGGTTTGAGCTGGGTTTTGTTGCGGCAAAAATGACGCCGCCCCAAAGCCTCCCAGCAAGGCTCGGCCGAGCCCGTTGTGCAATATGTTGTGGCCATACAAGTCGCCATGCAGCAGTCCTTGCGCATGCAAATGACGCACCGCGCCCGCGATGCCCAACGCCAAACGAAGGGCGGTAGTCGCCTCGAACGCTGTGTGGGCCGGGTAAACGTCGCGCGTGCATGAGTTCAGACTGGGTGGCCCGGCGAGGTTGATAAACGCGGGGTCGATCAACTCCATCACCAAGGCGCTTTTTCCCTGCGGATGCCCGGTGACCTGGCCCTGTACAGGTATCAGGTGCGGGTGCTGGCCCGCGTACAGGCAGGCCGCCATTTCGCACTGTGGCAGTCCATCACTGGTCACGGCCCCTTTAAAAATCTTGACCGCCACGGCTTGCGTACCGGTAGGGCTTTGCATGAGGGCTTGGTGAATGACGCCTGAGGCCCCTTCGCCCAAAGTTTGCTGCAAGCTCAGCCTGTGCCAAGGCACTGCGGGCATTTCTTGCGGGCTAGATTCGCTCGATTCAAATGACTCGCAAAACGGGTTGCCCGCATACGCCAGCCAAGCCAGCCGGGGGAGCTGCCCCAGCCAGTCTGGCAATTCAGTCAACCGGTTCGCTGACAAGCGCAGCAACTCCAGGCGGCAGCACTGGGCCAAGGTGGGCGGCAAAGCGCGCAGTTGGTTGCCTGCCAGCATGAGCTTTTGCAACTGAGTACTGACGCCAATCTCGTCTGGGAGCACCGCCAAGCGGTTGTCCGTCAAGATGAGCCAACGCAGGGCCGGGGGCAGGGCGCCGGGGGCGATGCGCTCAATGCGGTTGGCTTTGAATCCGATCATGACCAGTTCCGGACACCGCCCCAGCACCGCAGGCAGCTCGGTAAAGGCGTTGTCAGAGCAAAACAAGACCCGCAGCTTCTTTAAGCGCGGCAAGTCATCGGGCAGCGTGGTGAGCGAATTGTTTGAGAGGTCGAGGATTTCAAGGCTGTCAGCCAGCTCAAAAATCTCCCGGGGGAACTCCTGCAAGCCGCTGGGTTCCGGCCAGCTGGCCAGCGCGAAGGCGCGCAAGGGTGTTCATTTTATTTAAAAAAGCTACGTGGCAAAGGCGGCGCGAGATTGTCGCGTACGGAATTCATAAAGAGGCAGTAGATAACGCCCATGCGAATGAGGATTGAGAAAACAATCAAAGGTGCTAGAGGGCCTGCGGCCAAGCTGTAAATATTGAAGGCGTCAGACACCAAACTGGCAAACGACAAGGTGGCGCAGATCAGGGCGACCCGTGAAAAATGCCAGTCTTTGGCGTAGCTAAAGGCATAGATAAGCGCCACTGCCAGCGTGTAAAAACCACGCATTTGCACATGAAACGTCAAGTCCCGCATGTCTGGCAAAAATGCAAACGGCGCCAGTGTGAGCTGCGGAATAAATAAAAGACGGGTGGTGAAATAGATAGCCGCCAGCAGCAAAAAACCGTTTCGGTATTTAAACCCGGGGTCCACGCCTGAGGGTTGGCGCCGATCAACACCCCCGTTCAGTAGCCAAAGCTCATGGGGAGTGACAACGGAATGTGATTTTTCTTTTTTATTCATAATTTATATTGTATTACGATATTATTTTTATTTAGAATAAAAACATTTTTTGGTAAATTTAAATACACATAGAATAATTTATACATACTAAAAATGTATGTGAAATATTGCAAATTATTGTGTCGAAGATAAAGGTAAAATCTCCCGCATTTATTACGTTGTTGGTCACTAAATCCAATTAATATCAAGCTCGCTCATTTGTTCCATCTCGTACAAATGAAGCTAATATTTAGGATATACCATGCCGATTAACTCCAAATCTGCGACCGGTAGCGAGTCCTCATCTTCTGGGCATAGCACGTCAGAATTCGAATACAGCCACTCTGATCAAAAACAAGCCGAAGAAGCACTGCTCAAAGCCGGCGCTTTGCAAAAAGCTATTTTTGACAGCGCCAACTTCTCCAGCATCGCCACCGACGCCAAAGGCGTGATTCAGATCTTTAACGTCGGTGCTGAGCGCATGCTGGGTTACACAGCAGCGGACGTGATGAACAAAATCACCCCAGCCGACATCTCGGACCCGCAAGAAATTATTGCCCGCGCCCAGACCTTGAGTATTGAGTTGGATACGCCGATTGCGCCCGGCTTTGAGGCCCTGGTATTCAAAGCCTCCCGCGGCATTGAAGACATTTACGAGCTGACCTACATCCGCAAAGACGGCAGCCGCTTCCCGGCCGTGGTCTCGGTCACGGCCCTTCGTGATGACCAAAACGCCATCATTGGCTATTTGTTGATTGGCACCGACAACACCGCGCGAAAGCAGGCCGAAGAAGCACTGCTCAAAGCCGGCGCTTTGCAAAAAGCTATTTTTGACAGCGCCAACTTCTCCAGCATCGCCACCGACGCCAAAGGCGTGAT
>CAIMHL010000606.1 GCA_903840825.1 uncultured beta proteobacterium | reverse complement strand
TGCCACTGGAAAGCCTATGCGGGTGATTTACCGGTGCATTTGCTGAAAAATGCGCTTTCTATCTCGGGCTTGTACGAGCTTGAATCCATCCGGCGCGCCCCGTTTTTGCAAGACTCCCTGCGCCTGACCCCGGCTCAAGTCAAAAAAGCCAGCCCCGCCTGGCTGCCTGCGCCCAAGGTGGTGGGTGGGCGAGGTGTACTCAATACTGTGGCGGGTGGCGATGAGAGTGCCGCCTTTGTGCAGCACAACAGCCTGATTCAGCAAGCCTGGGGGCCGCGCGTGGTGCCGATAGCCGAGGTGTTGCCGGGCCTGAACCATTTCAGCATTCTTGATGCGTTGATACAGCCAGGGCACCGGCTGAATCAACTGACCCGCGATTTGCTGGCGTAAGTTGCAAGGGGGCAGTCGCTGACGGACCCCTTGGTTTTTTTACATCAGCAGGTGTTCACCCGCGTTGTCACCTCCGAGGGTGACGTAGTTCACCTTGCGGATGTCCATCAGCTTTTTGCCGCCTGAGTAGCTGATGGAGCTTTGTATGTCTTGCTCCATCTCAATCAGGGTCTCGGCCAGCTTGCCTTTGATGGGTTCCAAAATCCGCTTGCCCTCGACGTGTTTATATTCGCCCTTGTTGAAGTCACTCGCTGAGCCGTAGTATTCCTTGAACAGTTTGCCGTCCACTTCAACGGTTTGCCCCGGGCTCTCTTCGTGGCCCGCCAGCATGGAGCCAATCATGACCATCGTGGCGCCAAAGCGGATGGACTTGGCAATGTCGCCGTGCTCGCGGATGCCACCGTCGGCAATGATGGGCTTGGTCGCCACGCGGGCACACCACTTCACCGCGCTTAGCTGCCAGCCGCCAGTGCCAAAGCCGGTTTTGAGTTTGGTGATGCAGACTTTGCCCGGGCCAATGCCGACCTTGGTGGCGTCAGCGCCCCAGTTTTCCAGATCAATCACAGCCTCGGGCGTGGCTACATTGCCTGCAATGATGAAGGCTGAAGGCATTTTTTCCTTCAGGTAGCCAATCATGTTTTTTACGCTGTCGGCATGGCCGTGGGCGATGTCGATGGTGATGTACTCAGGCACCAGGCCCAGGGCGGTGAGGGTGTCCACCGTGCTGTAGTCAGGCTGTTTGACGCCCAGCGAGATGGAGGCGAAGAGGCCACGGGCCTTCATGTCTTTGACAAACTGGACGTTGTCCAGGTCAAAGCGGTGCATCACGTAAAAGTAGTTGTTTTCGGCCAACCAGACGCAAATAGCCTCATTCACCACCGTCTTCATATTGGCGGGCACCACCGGTAATTTAAAGCGGCGTCCACCGAGCTCTACGCTGGCATCGCATTCCGAGCGGCTTTCGACGTGGCACTTACGGGGCAGCAACAGAATGTTGTCATAGTCAAAAATTTCCATGGGGTCCAAGCTCCTTCAAATAACCGTTGATTAATGAGCGCTTGGATCGGACCCGGTGCCTTGCAGTCTGCCCCAGCAAAAGCGGGACACCCACAAAAAACCGGGCCACAATTGCTTGGGCCCGGTGCCCGATTCTAGCGAGTTATTTTCGCGTCTTGCACAGCCTCTGGCGGCAGGCAAACCGACTGGGCGGCTGTCAAAAACTGCCCCCGGGCATCTTGCACCCAACCCACCACCCTCACGCGCTCAGGATTGGTGCCTGCCGGAAGGCTCAAGGGCCGCATTTCACGCAGCGTCAGCTGCTCTTTATTCGAGAGCTGTTCAAGCACGTCCCAATTGGTTACAAGAGCATTTCGAACCAGATTTCTCGACACCGGCGTGCCCTCTTCACCAGCCGCAATGGTTTCAACCAACACCAGCCAAGCGCTCAAACTGCCCCAAGCTTTGAGAGTTGGTTGGACCTTGAGTTCAATGGATGCGCCCAGATAGCCGCCAACAGCCACCCCATGCCCGACCCGCAAGGTCAGCGCGGGTGATGCGGATACCGGTGTGCTTTGGGTGCGGGTGTGTTGGGGGGCGGGGATGCCCAGGACTTGCAGCCGCTCCAGTGCCTCACGGCTGGCCGCCGCCGACAAGGGGGCCTCGTCACCCTGTGCGTTGGGCACGATCCAGTCCAGAACCAAGGCTTGCGGCGTGGGTAGTGCAGCGGGTATTTCAGGGGGTAAAGTTCCCCAGCAGGCTTCGCAATCGGCGTTCATAAACCGTTCTACGAGCACTGTGGGGGTGGCTTGCCCTTCGCTGGCGCAAAACGACTGGGCTTGG
>CAIMHL010000605.1 GCA_903840825.1 uncultured beta proteobacterium | reverse complement strand
GCACGACCAGGCTGACGATCAAAATGGGTCTGCGCATGCCGCTATCGAAGGTGTTGTGGGGCCATGCGCTGTGCGCTCAGGCTCGGGTTTCGAGTTTATCCGCGCCAGTCAAAAGGCCAGGGCCCGAGCCTCACACACCTCAACTTGCCGAACTGCCCTGGGTTTGCCCTGCTTGCAATGCGCCGCCGCCTGCTGCCTGGTTTTGTCAACGGCTAGGTGCAACCGGATCAGCCGGCAGCAGCAGCACAAAGGCCGCCGTGCAAGCGGCAATGCCAGCCATGACAAACAGCAGGTTTGCAAATCCCGCCACCTTCACAACTGGCCCGAGCATGTAAACCGCCAGCGAGCTGATGCCAAAAGACACGGCCAGCCGCATACCGCTGACGCGCGAGCGCATCGAGTCGTCAACATAGCGCACGATCATGGCGTCGGTGAAGGGGATGGCGCCAAAAATAGTCACCATAAAGCCGATTTGCAGCCAGAAAAGGAGCCAGCCCTGGGCATTGGCTGCCAATAAAAAGGCGGGTATTTGCAGCAGCACAATACAAAAATAAAGTGGCTTGAGCGCAAAACGGTCTATCAGACGCCCGACCACCACCTGTGCCAATGAGGCCACCGCATAAACGCAGGCCAGCAGGCTGCCCAAGTGAGCCGGGTCTTCAACCAGGCCGACAAAGCGCTCACGCATCAACTGGCCATTGCCATTGGTGGTGAAGTTGAACAACAGGCTGCCGGAGATAGCCGCAAAGGTCATCACCAAAAACAGGCGCGCCAGCAGCGCTGGCGACAGACCAACTTTTGCTCTACCTTGGCGCTTGGCAGGCGACTCGGTCTCAGGCTCGCTCCAGCGCAGAAACAACAGGCCACAAACAAGGCACATCAGTGCCGGCACGATAAAAGCCATTCGCCAGCCGAGGAACTTGACCATAAAACCGGTCAGGATGGCCGCCAGGGCAATGCCTAGGTTGCCCACCAGGCCATTCAGGCCGATGGTTGCGCCCGGGTTGGGTGAATGCTGCACCAACATGGGTATGCCAACGGGGTGGTAAATCGCAGAAAAAGCGCCCAGCAAGACCAGGGCGGCGGCCATTTGCCAGGCGTTCTGCGTAGCCGCGCACAGCAGGGCAGAGGCGCTCATGCCAAAGAAAAAAATAACCATCATGTTGCGTCGACCCCAAAGATCGCCCAAGCGTCCGGCCGGCACCGAACCCAGCCCGAACATCAAGAAGGCGCCTGCGCTGTAGGGAAGCAGGTCTTCCCAGCGATCGAAGCCAAACTCCGGCGCAATGCTGGTGACCGCGGTGGCAAAGATCAGCAAAAACATGTGGTCGACCGCATGGCCCAGGTTGAGCAGGCGAGCCACTGCGGGTGAGAGCGTCATAGCCCTGCGGTCGGCGCCGACCCAAGTCGTTCGTTCTGCGGGAACATGAATTTTTTGGCTTCTTGGTCTAACTCGGTCTTAAAAGCGTGCCGGTTGCGCAGTGCTTCGGCGGCTTGGGCGGCGGGTCGGGCAGCCACCACATCGAGCAGTCGTTTGCAATGGGGGTAGCGCTGCCAAGTGGCCTCGGCTGTGCCCAAGACATAAGGCAGAAGACGGGCCCAGGCCCAAAAGGCCATGTCAACAATGCTGTAGCCTTGGCCCACCATGTACTCCCGCGTGGCTAGGTGGTCTTCGAGCACCTGCCAGTGGCGGTGTGCCTCGTAGTCATAGCGGTTCAGGGCATAGACTTTGGGCTCGGGTGCGACATGCCGAAAATGCACCGACTGGCCTGAAAAAGGACCAATGCCACTGGCAATGAACATCAGCCAAGACAGGGTTTGAGCCCGCTGTGCACTGTGCAGGTCGGTGCAGACAAAGCGCTGGGCGCGCTCGGCCAAGAACAACAAGATGGCGTTGCTGTCAAACAGGATGACATCGCCGTCTTTGACCGCTGGCACTTTGGCGTTTGGGTTGACTGCCACCAGCGCAGCCGAGAACTGTTCGCCCTTGCGGGTATCTACCGGCACGGCTTCGTAGGGCAGGCCTAACTCCTCAAGCAGCAGGGCAACCTTCATCGGGTTGGGGGCGGCGTTGTAGAAAAACTTCAGCATGGTGTTCGGTACTCCTGGCTACTTGCGTGGAAGCAAACATTGTAGGCAGGCCTGATAGGTCGACCCTGGCTGCAGCGGTCGGGTGTCCAGGGCGACTGTTTTACTCACTCAAAGTTGAGCCTCTCGGGGTGTATCTCCTGCAGGATGGTGGTGGCTATCTCTTCGATCGATTTCGTCGTGGTGGACAGCCAACGGATGCCGCTGCGGCGCATCATGGATTCGGCCTCGCGCACCTCCATGCGGCAG
>CAIMHL010000604.1 GCA_903840825.1 uncultured beta proteobacterium | reverse complement strand
CACCAGCGCACGGGCAATGGCTACGCGCTGGCGCTCGCCGCCCGAGAGTTCGGCGGGGCGGTGGTGCAGGCGGTCTTGCAAGCCCACGCTGGTGAGTATTTTTGCAGCCGCTTGCGCGCTCTCAGCGGTCGGCAGCCGCCTGATCCACAGAGGCATGGCGACGTTGTCGAGTGCGCTGAACTCGGGCAGCAGGTGGTGAAACTGGTAGACAAACCCCAGGTATTTATTGCGCAACTGGCCTTGTTCGGCGGCACTTTTACTCGCCAGGTCTTGCCCATTGAGCCAGACCGAGCCGCTGGTGGGCGCGTCCAGCCCGCCCATGAGGTGCAGCAAGGTGCTTTTGCCTGAGCCCGAAGCGCCCACGATGGCCAGCGTTTCTCCGGCGTGCACGTCCAGGTCAACACCTTGCAGCACGGTAACGTCGAGGCGTCCTTCCGTGAAACGCTTGGTGAGTTGGTGGGCGCTTAAAACAAGCTTATTCATAACGCAAAGCCTCGGCAGGGTTCACTTGGGAGGCGCGCCAGCTAGGGTAGAGCGTGGCCACAAAGGACAAAGCCAGCGAGATGACGGCAATAGGCACGATGTCCGAGGGCTGCGGATCGCTGGGCATGCGGCTGATCAGGTAAATATCTCTGGGCAAAAAGCTGGCATTGAGCAGCTTTTCAAGCGCGGGCACCAGCACGTCAATATTAAATGCAATGCCTAGGCCAAACGCCAGCCCGGCCAGCGTGCCGATGACGCCGACCATCGCGCCCTGCACCACAAAAATGCCCATGATGGAACGCGGGCTCGCCCCCAGCGTGCGCAAAATGGCAATGTCAGCGCGCTTGTCGGTCACGGTCATGACCAAGGTAGAGACCAAATTGAAGGCCGCCACCGCCACAATCAGGGTCAGGATGATGAACATCATGCGTTTTTCCAGCTGCACGGCGGCAAACCAGGTGCGGTTTTGGCGCGTCCAGTCGCGAATAAGCAAGTCGCCTGTGAGGCTGCCAGCCAACTGCGCAGCCACTTCACGGGCTTGGTGCAGGTCTTGCAGCTTGATACGAACGCCGCTGGGGCCTTCCAGCCTAAAGATGCGGGCAGCGTCGTCCAGGTGCAGGAGCACCAGCGCCGAGTCGTACTCGTAATGGCCGGAATCAAAAGTGCCCACCACCGTCATTTGCTTGAGGCGCGGCACCACGCCTGCCGGGGTCACTTGGCCGCTAGGCGCCACCAAAGTCACTTTATCGCCTTGACGAACGCCCAGGCTGCGGGCCAGCTCGCCGCCCAAAATAACGCCAAACTCACCCGAGACCAGCTTTTTCAAACTGCTGTTTTGAAGCGTGACCGCCAAATCAGTCACCCCCGGCTCCAGGCTTGGGTCAATCCCACGAACTATGGCCCCTTTCATGTCTTCACCCCTTGCCAATAGGGCTTGGGTAGCTATAAAAGGTGCAGCACCTATCACTTGCGGGTTGGCGCGCACTTCAGACAAGGTGCGAGCCAAATCAGGCAAAGCAGCGCCATTGGGGGCAAATAGCTCGATGTGCGACACCACGCCCAGCATGCGGTCGCGCACCTCTTTTTGAAAGCCGTTCATCACGCTCAGCACAATGATGAGCGCAGCCACCCCCAGGGCGATGCCCAGCATGGAGACGCCCGAGATGAACGAGATAAAGCCGTTGCGTCGCGTGGCACGGCCCGCCCGCGTGTAGCGCCAGCCAAGAATGAGTTCGTAGGGAATTTGCATCGACCAGCCGGGAATTGAAACAGGGGGACATTGTGGCACTGCCTGCGGCAACTTCACCGCGGCACGCAGGTCTGCTGTATGTCGGACAATCAGCCCATGCACCTTTTGATCCCATTTGCCGCTTGCAGCTCGGAAGGCTGCGCCCAAGCTTTGAGCACCCTCAAACTCCCCCACCTTGAAAAGCTGCTGGCGCGCCTGACGCCTGAGCCCTTGGATGCGGGCGATGAGTTCAGCCTGTCCACGCCGCATGAACGTGCGCATGCCCGCGCTTTGGCTTGGACCGTGACAGACGGGCTCTTGCCTTGGGCAGCGCTTGAGGCGTCCGATAAACACCTCACTGGCCATGCCTGGGCCTTTATTACGCCCTGCCATTGGCAAGTGGGCGCCAACCACATTGCCATGAGCGGGCAGACGCTGCCCGATTTTTCAGAGGCCGAGTCCCGCGGCTTAATGGCCGCGATGCAGCCCTATTTTGAAGAAGACGGCCTGACTCTGCACTTTGACTCGCCCAACCGCTGGCTGGCCAGTGGCGACGTTTTCAAAGACCTGCCCACCGCCTCGCTCGACCGCGTGGTGGGCCGCAATGTGGAGAACTGGATGCCGCGTAGCGCCAGCGCTGCCCCGCTGCGGCGCTTGCAAAATGAGATGCAAATGCTGCTCTATACCCACCCCATTAACGACGCCCGCAGTGCGCGGGGCGTGCTGCCCGTGAACTCGTTTTGGCTGAGTGGCACTGGCGCGCTGGCGCCCAACCTGGCCGCTAAAACCCCACCGAAAAGCGTCAACACTTTGCGCCAAGCGGCCTTGAACGAAGACTGGGCCACTTGGGCGCAAGCTTGGCAAAGCCTGGACGCCACCGAATGCGCCGCCTTGCTTAACGCCGTCGATCAAGCCCCAAGCGCCGACCACCAACTCACCCTGTGCGGTGAGCGCAGCGCACAGCGCTTGACGCTAAAGCCCCTGCCCTTGATGAAACGAATTATGAACATTTTTAGTACCCAGAGCACGTCATATATGCTTAAAAAGCTATGAAAATAATAGCACGCGATATTCCTCCCCGCTCGGCTTGGGCGCTGGAGCAAGCGGGCATTCACCCGCTGCTGGCCCAGCTGTACGCCGCACGCGGGGTGCAAAGCACCCAGGAGCTTGACGACGGCCTGGCTCATTTGCTAGCACCCAGCGCCATGCACGGCACCAAGGAGGCCGCCACCTTGCTGGCCGATGCTATAGCCGCTGATAAAAAACTTTGCATCGTGGCCGACTACGACTGCGACGGCGCCACCGCCTGCGCGGTCGGCATTCGCGGCCTGAAACTGCTGGGCGCTAGGTATGTGGATTACATCGTGCCCGACCGCGTGGTGGATGGCTACGGCCTAACCTCGCCCATTTCCCAACGTGTCAAAGACAGCGGCGCCGATGTGCTGATTACCGTAGACAACGGCATCGCCAGTTTTGACGGCGTGGCCACGGCCAAAGCGCTGGGCCTGCAAGTGCTGGTGACCGACCACCACTTACCCGCCTTGATCAAGGGCCAGATCGTATTGCCGCAAGCGGATGTCATCGTCAACCCCAACCAGCCGGACTGCACGTTTGCGAGCAAATCGATTGCCGGGGTGGGCGTTATGTTTTATGT
>CAIMHL010000603.1 GCA_903840825.1 uncultured beta proteobacterium | reverse complement strand
CCAACGCAAGGACGGATCGAAATGGCCGGTCGAGGTGAGCGCTTCCTACAGCCAACAAAACGCATCCGAGGGGCAGATTTTGATGTTCATTCGGGACATCACCGAGCGCAAACTGATTGAAGAGCAGGTTCGCAAACTAGCGTTTCACGACACACTCACGCAGCTGCCCAACCGCCGTTTGCTCAGTGACCGGATGCAACAAGCGCAAGCGGCCAGCCAGCGCAGTGGCCGCTACTGCGCCGTGATGCTGCTGGACCTGGACAACTTCAAACCGATCAACGATGACCACGGCCATGGGGCGGGTGACCTGCTGCTCAAAGAAGTGGCCCGGCGCCTGCTGGCCTGTGTGCGCGCCTCCGACAATGTGGCGCGGGTGGGTGGGGACGAGTTTGTGGTGTTGATCACCGAGCTCAACACCGACCGGGCGGCGTCGATTTTGCAAGCCTATGCGGTGGCCGAAAAAATCAGACTCAGTCTGGCCGAACCCTACCACTTAACCCTCACCCAGAGCCCATTGGGCACCAGCGACATCACCCATCACGGCAGCGCCTGCATTGGCTTGGTGATGTTTATCGGCCACGAGGCCAGCCAGGACAATCTTCTTAAATGGGCCGATGCCGCCATGTACAAGGCCAAAAATGCAGGCCGCAATGCCATTCACTTCCATCAGAGCGCCCCGGAAAAGCCTTAGCCGCCGCCCTTGAGCAGTGCCTGCAGGGTTTGATGCGCCGCGTTAAATTCAAATTGTTTGATTTGTAAGCCCAGTACCTCACAGGTCACCCCCAGCGCCGCGCCCAGCTGCGCGGCGTGTTGATCAAACAAAGCGACCACCGAGGCATCGCCCAAGACCAACAGGGTGTCCAACTCTGCCAGCAAGGCCTGCTGGCTTTGCGGGTCCATCGGCTGGGCCGCAAGAGACGGTTTGCGAATCGGTTTGAGAGGCAGCGCCGCCGTGAGTTGGGTGAGCTCCAGCTTGACGGCGTCCATGTCGGTGCGAAACGTATCGTCAAGAAACACGTCCTTCTGCTGTTGGCGCAGGGCTGTTTCCATTCGCGCAGCAATCAAGGCCAGGTGCTCCAGGCCCAAGGTGCCCGCCGCGCCCTTGAGGGTGTGGATCAGCAGTTGGCATTGGTGGAGGTCGACATCAGTCAGGCAAAGACCCAACTTGGTCATATCGGCCGTGTGCGTGTCAGCAAACTGCGCCAGCAGATCGAGGTACTTTTCGGCATTGCCGCGCAACATGGCCAGACCATAGGTGATATTGAGGCCGGGCAGGATGTCCAAGCGGGACAGCGCCTTTTCCAGACCCAGATCATGCTCGGGGCTCCGCCTCGGCGCAGCCAGTGCGGCCACACTCGCCGTACTGTGAGCCGTGGGCGATGGGATGCGGCCATCTGACAACCATTTCAACAAGGTCGTAAAAAGCAAGCCGGGGTTCACCGGCTTGGCCACAAAGTCGGTCATGCCCACCGCCTCGCAGGCGCGGCGGTCCTCTTCAAAGGCGTTGGCGGTCATGGCCACAATCGGTATTTTTGACCACCCAGGCAGCCCCCGCAAAGTCTGGGTGGCTTCCAGACCGTCCATGCGCGGCATCTGCAGGTCCATCAACACCAGGTCGTAGGTCTGGCTTTTGACCTTTTCCAAAGCGTCAAGGCCGTCCCTGGCGCTGTCCACCACCAGGCCCACGCCGGTCAGCAGTTCGGTTGCCACTGCGCAATTGATGGGGTTGTCCTCCACCAGCAAGAGGCGCTTGCCCTGATGGTGCTGTTGCAACTGGCTCTCGGCGTCGGACAATTCAAGGCCTGAGGTCAAAGGCATGACGCCTTGCCCGTGCGTTAGCTTGACGGTCAACCAAAAAGTACTGCCCACCCCCGGCGTGCTCTCGACCCCGACGTCGCCCCCCATCAGTTGCGCCAGGCGACGGGTAATGGTCAGGCCCAAACCGGTGCCGCCATATTTACGTGTGTTCGAATCGTCCACTTGCTCGAACGCATGAAAGAGCAGCCCCAGCTTTTCAGGGGCAATACCGATGCCGCTGTCTTGCACTTCAAAGCGCACCTGCAGCTCATCGTCCTGCGCCTGAATCAGGCGGGCGCGCAGAACAACCTCCCCCCGGTCGGTGAACTTGATGGCGTTGCCCACGTAGTTGATCAAGGACTGACGCAAACGCATGGGGTCGCCACGCAGCCAGACCGGCACCGCGTCGGCATCGACCCGTATTTTTAGCCCCTTGCTGTTGGCCGATTCACCAAAGATAGAGGCCACGTTGTCCAAAATCGAGGAGATATGGAAGTCCAGCACCTCAAGCTTCAAGCGGTTGGCCTCGATCTTGGAAATATCCAAAATGTCATTGATGATGGCCAGCAAGTGCCGCCCGGCACTGTCCACCTGGTCCAGACGGGTAATTTGCTGGGCGGTGGCGCCATCACGGCGCAGCAAGTAGTTGAGGCCAATGATGGCATTCAGGGGGGTTCGGATTTCGTGGCTCATATTGGCCAAAAAAGCACTCTTCGCCACGTTGGCCGCATCGGCCGTATTGCGGGCCAAGGTGAGCTCAGCACTGCGCTGCTTGACCAGCTCTTCGAGGTGTTCCCGGTGTTGTTTGAGGTCGGCTTGGTCGGCCAGGCGGTCCAGCGCCTGGTTGATGTCCCGGTTGAGCTCCACCAGCAGGCCTTGCGCCTCTTGATTGAAGGCATTGAGCACTTTGGCATACAAATTGAAACTCCCCACGATCTCACCCCGCCGCGTTAAGGGCAGAGCGGCAGCGCCACGCCAGCCTGACTTTTGGGCGGATTCATTCCAGAAGATAAATTGCGGATTGTTCAGCACGTCCTGGCACCAAAAGGGGCGATTTTCCCGAATGGCCGTGCCTGTGGGGCCCTGGCTTCTCGGGTCATGGGGGTCCAGCGAGATCACGATGTCATGCAGGTAACCCTGATCATCCCCAAAAGAAGCGACTGGCAAGACCCGTTGGCTGGCACAGTCGACCCGTCCGATCCAGGCCATGGCGAAGCCACCAAACTGCACCGCGCTGCGGCAGATATCCTGAAAAAGCTCAAGTTCCGTTCCGCTGTGCGCCATGGCCTGGTTGCACTGACCCAGGGCAGCGTAGAGCTGGGTCAGGCGCTGAATTTGGTTTTGTGCTGCTTTTTGGGCACGAATGTCGCGCAGGTAAACCAAGGCCGAGGCTTGTCCCTGGAAGTCCACCGGCACGGCCGAGGCCTCGACCAACACAGGCTCGCCCTGCAGGGTCAGCATGGTGTCTTCGGTCTGCGCTGCCGCCTGGCGTTCAACGCTGAGTTGGTGCCAGCGCTGCTGTAGTACGCCTTGAATTTCCGGGGCAAAACGCGCCGAGACGGATTGCCCCAAAAAGTCTCGCTCAGTCGTCCCGCCCAGCATGTGGATGAGGGCTGCATTCACATACGCAAAGCGGTCCCCGGTCTGAACATAAATGCCCTCAGGCGCATGGTCGAGCAAGGCCCGGTAAGGGCGCCCATTGTCATTCGCCGTCATGCACAGCCCCGGTCCCGGTGTGGTTTTCCTGGTAGCGCTGGGCGATGGCCACAAACTGGGTGAATCCGTCTGCAAAAGCATCCACCACGTCAGGGTCAAAATGTTGGCCGCGAGCAACCAGGATGGTGTCTCGGGCCTGATCGAAAGACAGAGCGGGTTTGTAAACGCGCGTGGAGATCAGGGCGTCAAACACGTCGGCCAGCGCCATGAGCCGCGCGGCCACGGGAATAGCCTCACCCGCCAGACCGTCGGGGTAGCCGCTGCCGTCCCATTTTTCATGGTGCCAATGGGCGATTTCCTTGGCGATGACAAAAAAAGGCAAGGGCGTTTCGATGTCCTTTTCGGCCATCTCGATGGCATCACTGCCCAGCTTGGCATGGGTGCGCATGACCGTCATTTCATCGTCGGTCAGCGCGCCGTGCTTGAGCAGGATGTGGTCCGGAATGCCCACTTTCCCAATGTCGTGCAAGGGGGCTGAGCGCGCAAGGAGTTCAATGTAAGGGTTGCTGAGCGTGGCCGAAAAGCGGGGGTGCTGCTGCAAGTCAAGCGCCAACTGGCGCACGTAGCCCTGCGTGCGCAGCAGGTGGTTGCCCGTTTCGGGGTCCCTGATTTCGGCCAAATGCGCTAGCGCCTGAATGCTGGCCCGCTGGGTCAGGTCGTTCTCGGCCATGCGCCGTGCCACTTCGGCTTCGAGCAAGGTGTTTTGCGTCTTGATCCAGTCCCGGGCCTGCTTAGCCTCCAGTTGCGTTTGCACCCGCGCCATCACCACGATGGGCGAGCAGGGTTTGGTGATGTAGTCGGCCGCGCCCAGTTTTAGCCCGCGCTCAATGTCTTCGGCTTCCGCCAACGCGGTGAGGAATATCACGGAGATTTCGCGGGTGATTTCACTCGCCCGCAACTGGGCCAGCACGGCGTAACCGTCCATCACGGGCATCATGACGTCAAGCAAAATCAAATCAGGCCGGGGCACCAAATTAGCCAAACGCAAGCCCTCGGTGCCCGAGGTGGCCGCCCGCACCCGGTAATGGGGCAGGAGCAACTCGCTGAGCACACTCAGGGTCTGCGGGGCGTCGTCAACGACCAAAAGGGTGGCGCTCTGTGGGGTGTCCATCGGTGTTTTATTTTGTCGGCTAGCCACAAGCCCGCGTTGACAAGACTCAAAGGCGCCGTCTGATTGAGGATAATCAACCCCCATGAACCCACTGCTTTCACACCTCCAGCCCTACCCTTTTGAGCGGCTGCGCCAGCTGTTTGCCCCCATCACACCCAACCCGGCACTGCGGCCCATCAGTTTGGGCATGGGGGAGCCCAAACACGCCACGCCGGCTTTTATTCAGCAAGCCATGATCGCGTCCATCACCGCCACGCCCAGTGGTTTGGCGGCGTATCCGGCCACGGCTGGTGAGCCGGCTCTGCGTGTCGCTTTTGCTGCTTGGTTGAAACGCCGCTATGGGCTGGATGTGAACCCCGCCACGCAAATGCTGCCGGTCAATGGCTCGCGCGAGGCCCTGTTTGCCCTGACGCAAACCATCATCGACCCGCACCCGCCCGGCTGGGCTGCCGATCAGGCGCCGATTGT
>CAIMHL010000602.1 GCA_903840825.1 uncultured beta proteobacterium | reverse complement strand
TCTGACATCTTCAAACAAGCCTTGGCCAAATGGCCCAACGTGCCGGACTGTTACGGCTGGCTCGGGCTCGACGCCCGAGGCAACTGGTTTATGCGCGACGACCAGGCGCAGGCCCTCGGGCCGTTCAATGGCGGCACGCTGGCGTCGAAGGGCTCGCAGCTCAAGCACGAGAAACTAATCGACTTTATTCAACGCAACTTTGAAGCCGATGCGCAGGGTCAGTGGTTTTTTCAAAATGGCCCCCAGCGCGTGTATGTGGAGCTGGAATCAACGCCACTGGTTTGGCGGCTGGCGGATGACTTCTCCATCCATGACCACCTGGGCCGTGCGGCTCTGCTGCAACAGGGCCTAATGGATGAGTATGGTCACTTGTATTTGCTGACCAACACCGGCTTTGGCCGGGTGCACACCATGGACATGCACACCGCCGCTGAGGCTATTGAGCAAGGCAATTGGTCCATTCAGGAGGCGTTGGCCGCCGAACTACCCGCCCGGTTTGCCTATGTGTGCAGCCCCAAGTCACTGCAGAAAAAATAGCTGGTTAAGCAAGGCTGGCGTTCGACTTGAAGGCAGCGGTTGCAGTCGTACACGTTCATTTTTAGGGGTAGCTTAAGACAGTGTCCCTAGACTGCTCAAGACCCATTGCGGGCGCTCACCATCGGCAGCTTTTGGGTTCTACAGTGAAACCCTAGGCATAAGCCGTTCGTCGCATCCCGCGACGAGCCCAAAGCCGACATGCAACGACAGCTAAAGTTGACATTCAATTTTCAATCGGAAATAGAAAAGCTGAGAAATAGCCGCTTACTTGTTGGTTCTGACGTCGAATTGACCATGGCCAATTATTTGTCGGCGTCAACCGATGAACGTCTCAGCCTTTCACAGCACCGGCGGTCAAACCGGTAATGATCTGCCGTGCTGCTACAAACGTGAAAATCAAGGGAGGAATAGCGATCAGGCTACCCATCGCCATGACCCTGCCCCAATCCACGCCCATATCAGTTATAAACAACGATGCAGCTACAGGTAAGGTTCTGGTGTGCCGGTCTGTAAGAACCAACGCCAAAATGAACTCGTTCCACGCAATCCGAAAGGTGAAGATTGAGGCCGCAGCCAAGCCAGGCGCCATCAGTGGCAGCAACACCTTGGTGAACACGCGCAGCGGCCCGCAGCCATCTATTGCAGCGGCTTCTTCCAGTTCAATAGGAACTTGCAACACAAAACCATAGAGCAGCCAGATCGTAAAGGGCAGGTTAACGGCCACGTACAGAAGCACCAACCCCCATAGGCTGTTCACCAGCTTCCATTCGTTCCATATCAAGAACACGGGTATGGCCATCACTGCCAAAGGCACGGTGCGCAACAGCAGGGTGGTGTAAGCCAGTGTGTGGCGCCCTGGGAACCGAAAGCGCGCCAATCCATAAGCTGCCATGCAACCGAGAACCAGCGTGATCACGGTGGAGACCACACCCACAAACAGGCTGTTCAAAAGGTAGCGGTCAAACTTGTCCTCCTGCAGCACTGCCCGGTAGTTCTCAAGTGTTGGGGTGAAAATGAAATTCAGTGGCTCGGCAAAAATATCTACCTGCTGGCGCAGGCTGGTGGTGAATATGACGGCAATGGGCGCAACGCACAGCACAGCTAAGCCTATCAGCATGGCGTAATGCACAAGCGAAACGAAGGGGGAACGCTTCATGAATACAGTCTCCGATTTATTTGTCGATTTTCAGGGGATTGGATAGCCGCAGCGCGCCCAATGACAGGATGGCAACCACTACCAACAGCAGTACAGAAATGGCCGCTGCCTCCCCCAACTGTTGTCCCACAAAGGCCGTTTTGTAAATGTGCAGCGCCAAGATTTCAGTGGAGTCTCCAGGGCCGCCGAACGTCAGGACGTAGATCACCTCCAGCACTCGGAAAGCATCAATCAAGCGCATCATCAACGTAATGGCGATCACATGCGCAATCATGGGTAGCTTCACCAAAAAAGTCATTTGCCACCAATTCGCACCATCAATGCGGGAAGCCTCGATCACCGCGCTGTCGACATTGGCTAGAGCGGCGACCATCATGATAAAAACAAAGGGCGTCCACTGCCAGATGTCTGCAATCACGATGGCAGCAAAGGCGAGTGTGGGGTCAGCCAACCAACCCATGGGTGCAATCTTAAACAAAGCCAGCACCGCGTTGATAAGGCCAAATTGCGCATCAAACATGTAACGCCATACCAGCCCCACCGCTATCGGCGCAATCATCATCGGAAGAATAAACAAGGTGCGAAAAAAAGCGGTGCCGCGCACAGGACGTTCCAGCGCCAACGCCAGACCAATGCCCAACATCATTTCTGCCGTGACACAGACGAGGGCAAAAATCAGGGTAGTCCACAAGGATGACCACACCCGAGGATTGCTGAATGCGTTGACAAAATTTTGTAGGCCTGTCCAACGCGCCTCACTCCAGGGTGTACCCAAGCTCCAGTCATACAAACCCAGCTGAAAAGCCGAGATCACCGGATACAGGCAAGCTGCGGCCATGATGAGCACCGCAGGACCAATATAAAGGGCAGGAACCCAGGAGGGAGTGCGCATGTTGCCGGTTCCTTAAACTTTGTATCCGGCCTGGCGCATCATCGCGGTCACGGGCCCAACCAAGTCATTGAGCGCAGTCTCGGCTGTTTTTTTGCCGGTGAGCGCTTCAGAAATACCCACACCCAGGGCCTGAACGTTGATCTTGTCCCAGATTGGAATGATCGGTCGCCAGTCTGGGTTGGAATATTTCAAGGCCTCCTTAAAGGTGATGAACTCAGGGTACTGGCGCACGATATCGGCATCAGCCAAGGTCGAGTTGCGCATGGGTGCACCACCTACCCTGGTCACGGCTTTGTCTTGCGTCTTAGAGGTCAGCCATTGCATGAGCAGGAAGGCCGCATCAGCGTTCTTCGCATTCTTGGCAATCGCCAGGCCCAAGCCTCCCGACTGGGACGCCCTGCGAGTGCCCATGGGGTGCAAAGCCCAACTTACCTTGCCGACGACTTTTGATTTGCTCGGGTCATTGACCAGACCGGCCAGAGAAGTCGAGTCAAGGTACATGGCAGCCTGTCCTTGCAAGAAGGCGGTGTTGCTTTCGCCCTGACCGTAGCCCGCTATACCTGCTGGGCCAGTGGCTACGACCTCCTGCAAAAACTTCAGTGCATCGACACCTATCTTGTCGTTAAAGCGGGCTTTCCACTGGTCATCAAAAACACTGCCACCCAGAGGGTTCAGATGCAACAACCAAGCGTGCACGGCCTGATGACCGGCTTGGCCTCGAGAGGCCAACGCGCCAATGCCTTCCTTGTCCTTGATGACACGCAAAATTTGTAAAAATTCTGTGTAGTTAACGGGAACTTGCAGGTTATGTTTGGCAAAAATATCTCGGCGGTAAGCCAATACCGATGTCTCCGCACCGTAAGGCAAACCATAGAGTTTGGCGCCTGGCCCGGCGAGATATCCTTTGGGCCCGCCCACTAGGCCGAGATTTTCCAGGTAGATGGGGATGATGTCCTTCATGTCGTAAGCCGGATCCGCGAGCGCTGGATTTTTGAAAAAAGGCTCCAGTGGCTGAATCAAGTTTTTCTCGACGTATTCGCCTTTCCACATGACCACATAGCATCCGAGGTCGTAATCACCCTGGGGTTTGGCCATCTCCAGCAACTGCTTCTCTTTCATGCGGCCCATGGCGAGTTTGTCTGTCTCCACTTTGATGCCGGTTTCTTTGGTGAAGTCAGGCAGTATCTTGAGCATGGCATCGTAATGCGGATGCGCAGGCACACTGAAAGTCACGGTTTGGCCCGCATATTTTGCGTAGCGGTTTTGCGCCATCGCGCCACTCAGTGGCAAGCTGGCACCAAATACGGTCAGGCTTGCGCCCTTCACAAAGTCACGTCTTTTCATGGTCTGTCTCCTGGTAGTTATCGTATAAAAATTAGATTGACGGGCGCAGTGACCGGCCCGTCCCGGTATCAAAAACATGCAGGTCTTCGGGCGAAAACGCCAGATTGACCCGGCTATGCAGGTGGGTGTGCGCATCACCCGGGAGCATGGCCGACACGCGCTGCCCCGACGTCGTACTCATGTGCCCTACTACCTGACTTTCGGTGCCGAGGTACTCCACCACATCCACCTGCAGGCTGAGGCAGGCCAAATCCGGATGACTCGGGCGCAGGGCCTGCGGCCGCAAACCCAGCGTCAAGGCCTGGTCAGCGCGGGGCTCTTGAGAAGCCAGCCACGCTGGCGCTACCCAGGCAAAACCTTCACCGCGCAGCAAGCGTTGGCCCGCCTCTTCGGTGTAGTGTGCCTTGAAAAAATTCATTGTCGGCATGCCAATGAAACCCGCTACAAAAATGCTGGCGGGCCGGTTGAACACATCCGAGGGCGTGCCGATCTGTTGAACCCGACCCTTGTCGAAGATCACGATACGTGACGCCAGTGTCATAGCCTCAATTTGGTCATGAGTGACATACACAGTGGTCTTGCCCAGCCGCTCATGCAGCATGGCGAGCTCCGCGCGCATGTGGCCGCGCAACTTCGCATCAAGGTTGGACAGGGGCTCGTCGAATAAAAACACCTTGGGTTCGCGCACGATGGCACGGCCTATCGCCACGCGCTGACGCTGACCGCCGGACAGCTCTTTGGGCTTGCGTTGCAGCAGGTGTTCGATATTGAGTACCTTGGCAGCAGCAGCCACCTTGGCATTTATTTCCTCCTGGGGCCTGCTCGACAGGCGCAATGCAAAAGACATGTTCTCCGCTACGTTCATGTGCGGGTAGAGGGCATAGTTTTGAAACACCATAGCAATGTTGCGTTCCATGGGCGCCATGTTGGTGACATCTCGCTCGCCAATGAAGATACTTCCTTCGCTGACATCCTCTAATCCTGCAATCATGCGTAGCGTTGTGCTTTTTCCACATCCGGATTCGCCCAGTAGAACCAGGAATTCGCCTTCGCGAATCGATAAATCCATCTGCTGTACGACGGTAACATCGCCAAAGCGCTTCACTACGTTTCTAAGTTCTAGTCCGGCCATAGGTTCTCCAATTAATTCATGGGTTTGGTTTGTCCGAAGGCAATGCCTTTGGGCGAAATTTCTGCTGCCATTGCGCTGCGGTGTATCGGCTCACCCCCCATCCCACTGCTGGACGGCGACTTGCGAGGGTGTTGGTATCGGGCCCCCATATGGCCTGATAGGTGTCAATACACCAACCCCGGCGCTGCAAGATATAAAAAGCAAGCGCCAGCACTATCCACCACATGGCCAGTGCCAGCCACATCCAACGGGGTGCGTCCGCCACCATTAACCCAAAGACGATGACAACAACCGATAGCACCAATGCCAAATAGCCGCCCGGCTTGTGCACGGACTCAAACTTTAGGCGTCTCGGCGTCATGTCGTAGTGGTCTCCGCTCAGACTGGGGTCGCCTGGGCCCCCCTTGCTGCCGCGCAGCCAACCAGCCAGCACTTGCAATCCACCAAGCGCCACCACAACCCAGCCCAAACGCGCATGCCAGACCGCTAGGAGAGTCTCGCCTCTTGCGTTCCCCCAAGCCATGTAAATTCCCAATGTTATGAGCGCCAAGCCAAGGTACTGAAGGCCTCGATGCAGATGCCACCATTGTTTGTTGTCCAGCTCCCTTGGCCAGTCCTGTTGTGGCATCACCTTGAAAAAGCGCGCTACCAGCACACCCACTGGCAACAGCACGGCCCAGCCCACCACCATCAGGCGGGCATGCCAGGAGGCCCATGGCATGATCTCGTGATGGGATGAACCACTCACAGGAGTCAGGAACCACACTAGGACTTCAGTCATTTTCTGTGTGCTTTCTAGCGGCTCGACAACGACACCACTCGCGACACATCGGGCTCGCGCTGGGTTGGAATCCACCGATCAAATTGCAGGGTCTCCATGTTTAAGTAGCCCAGTTGGTCGTTATCTTGGCTGACAAAAGCTAACGCTCGTGTGGGGTGAAAGCTCAGGGCAATGGCGCGGGCATCCATCTGAATGTGCGCCAACTCACGCAGCGTGGCGGGGTCCACTACCGAGAGGCTGCGAGCACCATAGTTGGTGACCACCAAGCGGCCATCGCGGTAGAGGTAGAGCCGGGTGGCGTCATCGCGCGACGGCGCCTGGTACTTGACCTGCATCGTGGCCGTGTCGATGGCGCACAGGGTGTTGCTCCAGCGGCAAGTCACATACAGGGTTTGCTCGTCCGCGCTCAGCGCATAGCCCTCAGGCTTCTCGCCTGGAGCGCAAGCAACCGGTGCCACCGTGGCATCAAAGGGCTTGATGCGGGTGACCGTGTGCGAGAGCAGGTTCATGGCAAATGCGGTCTGGCCATCACGCGTCAGGGCAAACAAATGGCTCTTGATGCCGCCGGTTGGCACCGCACGCCTAGGTGCAGTGTCTGTGGCGGGCTGGTCCAGCACAACGAGCTGGGCGCGGTCTTCGCTCAGTGCAAAAAGGCGGTCCTGCGCGTCCATCTGCATGCCGTGCAGCCGATTGAAAGGCGCAATATCAATCGTGCGCGCCAGTGTGCGGGCGGCAATATCGACCTGAAAAATACGCGTGCCACCCGCACCCAGGTGACCTGACGTCTCCACACCGTAATGCCCGATATAGGCGTAGCGGCTTTGCGAATCTACAACAAATTCATGCGGAAAATCGGGCAAACCCAAGCTAAAGAGCCGCTCACCGCTATCAATGTCGTAGTAACTAAAGCAATGACTGCATTTCTCCACCAACAGCAAAACATCTTGGGTCATGGTTATTTATTTCCTTGGGTATTCAACACAATGCGGTACAGCGAGGTGGTAGCCGCGATAAAGAGCGCATCACGCCCCGGACCGCCGAAGGTCAGGTTGCCCACTTTTTCAGGCACCGGGATTTTTCCGAGCAGTGTGCCGTCGGGATGAAAAATTTGTACGCTGTCGCCGCTGCTGGTATAGATCCATCCTTGGGTATCCAGCCTGAAGCCGTCTGACAAGCCCGGGCTGATGGTGGCAAACACACGCGGGTTTTCCAGGCGATTGCACTGCACCTCAAACACCACAATGTGATGATTGCCGCTGCCGTCTGTGCGCACTGCCGCCGAGGTATCGCTTACATACAGCAGGCTTTCATCGGGTGAAAATGCCAGTCCGTTGGGCTCTTCCAACCAGTCGCTCGCCACGTTGAGCCGGCCGGTGGCAGGATCGAAACAAAACACGTAGTTGCCACCCAGTTCACTCTCGGCTTGGTGACCTTCATGGTTGCTGAGAATGCCGTAGGGCGGGTCGGTAAACCAGATGGTGCCGTCCCGTTTGACCACCACATCGTTGGGCGAATTCAGGCGCTTGCCGTCAAATCGGTCAGCCAGCACCTGGTCAGGGGTGCTGGCCAGCAGCTGCCCGTTGACCAAGGGCGTGCGCACCAGCGCGCGCTGGCCGTGAGAACAATGCAGTAAGTTGCCATCAGCGTCCAACGCGTGGCCGTTGGTGAACTCAACTTGGTCGCGCCATACCGACATGCCGTCTTCAGCGGACCAACGCAACATCCGGTTATTGGGAATGTCGCTCCACAGCACAGACTGGTCATGCGCCAGCCATACAGGGCCTTCGCTCCAGAGCGCACCGGTACACAAGCGTTCCAACTTCGCGCCGTGCACCACGGGGGCCAGGCGATCATCTTCGATTTGAATGGGCAAGAGTGTGGTCATGGTAGGGGCGTGAGCACTTGATTCAGGCCAGCGTGTAGGCCGTTTTGACCGTGGTGTAAAACTCTTTGGCGTAGGTGCCTTGCTCCCGGGGCCCATAGCTGCTGCCTTTGCGCCCACCAAACGGCACGTGGTAGTCCACGCCAGCAGTGGGCAGATTGACCATCACCATGCCGGCTTGGGCATGACGTTTGAAATGGGTTGCCAGCGCGAGGCTGGTGGTGGCAATGCCGGCAGACAGACCGAACTCGGTGTCATTGGCCGTCGCCAGGGCTTCTTCGTAATTTCTGACGCGGATCAAGCTGGCCACAGGGCCAAACACCTCCTCGCGGTTGATACGCATCTCCGGCGTGGTCTGAGTAATGAGCGCCGGCGACATAAAGTAGCCCTCCTGCCCGCTGCCGGTATGGCAGGCCACCCGGGCGCCGCCGGTGGCCACGGTAGCGCCGGCAGCACGGGCAATTTCCACATAAGCCAAATCTTGTTCCAATTGGCTCTGGGACACCACCGGGCCGATGTCGGTCCCGGCAGCCAGCGCATCGCCCACCTTGATCGCAGCCATGCGCTCCAGCATGGCTGCCACAAAGCGGTCGTGAATACCATCGGTCACGATCAGTCGGCTTGAGGCAGTGCACCGCTGTCCGGTTGAATAGAAGGCCGACTGCACGCTCAGTTCCACCGCCTGCTTGAGGTTGGCATCGTCCAGGATGATTTGCGGGTTTTTTCCACCCATCTCAAGCTGCACCTTTTTATGGCTCTCAGCGCCGACCTGCGCAATGCGCTTTCCCACTCCCACCGAGCCGGTAAAGCTCAGCGCATGCACGCCAGGGTGCCTGACCAAGGCATCCCCGATCACACTGCCGCGCCCCATCACCAGGTTAAAAACGCCGGCCGGAATTCCGCTTCGGCTGATGATCTCGGCCAACGCCCATGCGCAACCGGGCACCAGATCGGCAGGCTTCAAGATAACGCAATTGCCGAACGCCAGCGCAGGCGCCACCTTCCAGGCTGGAATGGCAATAGGAAAGTTCCAAGGCGTGATCAGACCGACCACGCCCACTGGCTCGCGTGTGATTTCAACCCCGATACCCGGACGCACAGAAGGGAGGATTTCGCCCGACAGGCGCAAGCACTCGCCTGCAAAGAATTTGAAGATATGGCCCGCGCGGGTGGCTTCGCCTATTCCTTCAGGCCGTGTTTTGCCTTCTTCCCTGGCCAGCAACGTGCCGAGTTCTTCGCGTCGCGCCAAAATCTCGCTGCCGATCATGTCGAGTGCATCACTGCGCGCCTGAATACCGCTGGTACTCCAGGCCGGAAAAGCCGCCTGAGCCGCAGCCACAGCGGCATTCACATGGCCAACACCACCTTGGGTGTACTGACCCACCACATCGGCCGTGTGGCTGGGGTTGATGTTGGGGCTTGTGCTC
>CAIMHL010000601.1 GCA_903840825.1 uncultured beta proteobacterium | reverse complement strand
TTTCGGTCGGCAAACAAAGGCGCACCTTCGCAAATTTTCAGCCGTGGCGAGATGGTCTTCAAGCCCCTGCGTTTTTGGACCAGCACGCTGACCAAAGCCCGCTACCCAGTGGAGTGGCAAGTGCAAACGCCGGACGCGGTCTATATAGTGAAGGCCGTGATTGACCCCCAAGAACTCGACAGCCGCAACTCGACCGGCGCGGTGTACTGGGAGGGCTTGAGCGAGCTATTTAACCCCCAGGGCCAATTGGTGGGGCACGGCTACTTGGAGATGACGGGCTATGCGGGTGCGTTGCGGTTGGGGTGATGTGATTTAGCAACGCAGAGCGGGCATGTGCTTTGCGCGCGGGACTTGATGCAATTGCATGCAAGCGCAATCTGAAGACTGCTGCCTATTGACTGCCAAGGCAAATGGCTTGAGCCTGTAACTGCAGTTTATATTTCATTCGTCATACAACTGACATGGCGCGTACCTACATTAAAGAAGTAATTTTTTATAGGAATAGCCATGAAATATCCCGCCATCTTAAAAGCCAGCAGTTTGGTCCTGTCCGTCGCTTTGGTCAGCGCCTGCAGCGGCACGGACAGCCCACCTCCGAAAAATATATTGTTCTTTTTAGGCGACGGCATGGGCATGACCACCATGACCGCAGCCCGTATTTATGCTGTAGGCGAGACCGGCGAATTGACCATGGACACCTTGCCTGAGGTCGCTTTTGTAAAAACTTTTTCTAAGAACTCTCAAGTCACCGATAGCGCACCTTCCATGGCCGCATACATGACAGGCGTAAAAATGAACAACGAAGTCATTTCTATGTCGGCCGACACAAACGCCTACGACCCCACAACGCTGGGAGACTATGTAAAAAGTGCCGATACCACTTGCCCAAGCTCTGGCAACGGGACACCTGTAACGACACTGCTTGAGCTGGCCAAGACTGCAGGCTTGGCAACCGGCGTAATTAGCACAGCGCGCATCACCCATGCCACGCCCGCTGCAACTTATGCTCATATTTGTCACCGCGATGGTGAGAATTCAATTGCAAATCAAATGGTTCCAAAGGGTACGGGCTTTAACTCAGCGTTAGGTGATGGTATTGATGTCGTGTTGGGCGGTGGCCTACGCCATTTCCTACCCAAGACAGAAAAAGGATCCCGCAACGACAGCCGTAACTTAGTAACCGAGATGAAGCAGGCCGGCTACAGCTATGCAGCGAACAAGACAGAATTAGATGCACTACCCACAACAGGCAAATTACTCGGCTTATTTTCTTCAAGCCACATGGCCTATGACCTTGACCGCAGCACCACAAGCGAGCCAAGTCTGTCAGACATGACGGCGCGTGCCATCGACCAACTCAAGGGCAACAGCAAAGGCATGTTCTTGATGGTGGAAGGTGGTCGCATCGACCACGCACTGCACGAAACTACCGCCCGCAAAGCACTGCAAGACACAGTTGCTTTTGACAACGCCCTTAAAACCGCAATTGAGAAGATGAAAATCATCGATCCAGGTTTGAAAAACACCCTGATCGTGACCACTGCCGACCATGACCACACCTTGGTGCTCAACGGCTATGCCGCTCTCACAGGGAAAACTACAGACACCAACCCAGGCGTGCTGGGCTTGCTGGTCGGCTACAAAGACAAACTACTGTCTAAAGACGCCGGCGGCTTCCCATTCACCATCATTGGATTTGGCAATGGAGAAAACCGCGTCGCTACGCGCACGGCGCTTACCGACACAGCAGTTTTTGACAAGGAATATCACCAAGAAGCGGCCATTCCCACCGCTGCAGGCAGTGAAACACATGGCGGTGCAGATGTGTTTTTGGGCGCTATTGGCAAGGGAGCAGAAAACTTCTCAGGCGTGATAGACAACACCACCGTATTTAGCCTGATCCGTAAAGCTATGGGTATTTGATGAATAGGCGCAAAAGCACCACAACACACGCCCACCGATCCAACACAAAAGGTCAATTTATTATGAAACTCATACGTCACTCATTAGCACCCCTTGCCGCTTGCATGCTGGCCTTGCTAGCTGCACCTTCCCAAGCTGCTGGCGAAGCGAAAAACATTATTTTTTTCCTCGGCGATGGTCTAGGTCCTGTCACAGTGACAGCCAGCAGGATTTTTAAATACGGTGAAGCAGGCAGCCTAGCTATGGACGCGCTCCCACGCAGTGCGCGGATTAAAACGTACTCGCTCGACGCACAAACCACTGACAGCGCCCCGTCTATGGCGGCCTACATGACGGGTGTCAAATCACGCAATGAAACGGTGTCCATGGATGGCGCAACGTTTTCTTTTGAACCTGCCACAGATACCAGCGTGACCCCTAACGTGCGCAACGCTGTGTCAAAGTGCCCCGCGACGGGCAACGGCACACCCGTGCCCACTATTTTGGAGCAAGCCATTGCCAAAGGCAAAGCCACTGGCGTTGTCTCAACCGCTCGCCTAACCCATGCTACGCCCGCCGTGACCTACTCGCACCACTGCAACCGCAACGCTGAATACGAATTGGCCCGCCAAGCCGTACCAGGTGGTGCGGGCTACAACGCAGCGCTAGGCAGTGGAGTAGATGTACTCATGGGCGGTATTAGCTACTACTGGCGCCCACACAGCGCCACCAACACCAGAGGCCGTCCCGATGGGCGTGACCTAGTGGCTGAACTGCAAGCCAAAGGCTACAGCTACGCCAGCGACATGACCAGCTTAAAAGCAGCACCTAATGGCAAGATCATTGCATTGTTTGATCAGGCCATCTCAGAGGGACACATGTCCTACGAAATTGACCGCGATCCTGTCAAAGAACCCAGCTTGGCCGAAATGACCGTCAAAGCCATTGACTCATTGGTAAAAAATGACAAGGGCTACTTCCTAATGGTTGAAGGCGGTCGCATTGACCATGCACTGCACGGCACCAACGCCAAGCGCGCACTGTCTGACACCATTGCATTTGATGATGCAATCAAGGCAGCATTGGCCAAGGTTGACCTCAAAGACACCTTGGTTATTGTCACCGGCGACCACGACCACACCATGGCTTTTAACGGCTACTCGCCCCTGGGCAACGACATCTTGGGTAAGTCTAAAGATATCAAGACAAAAAGCTTGCAAAAAGCAGCTGACGGTCTGCCATACACCACACTGGTGTTTGGCAACGGCGGTGGCCCACGCAAAGCTGTGCGTGACGACTTGACTACGGTGGACACAGCAGATAAAAACTACTTGCAAGAAGTGGGCATTCCACTAGGTACACCGGGCACAGAGACGCACGGCGGTGGTGATTTAGGCTTGTTTGCAGCGGGTGCAGGAAGCACTCTTGTTAAGGGCACGCTAGACAACACCAAGGTTTACAGCATATTGAAAACGGCGTTTGGCTTCTAATGAAAATTACAACTAATTTCACATTGCGAGCACTCCCCGTGCTATTGGTCAGCGCGTTGGGAGCGTCAGCTTTTGCCCAAGATGCCACCCTGATGGTGAAGCATTTAGCTGTATCGGTCGGTGCAGATGGCATCAAACGTACGATTGAATACGCTGAGCGAATGGTGCGCAGCAACAATCAGGTTTGGGTAGAACGGATCGTGCCTCCCGACTCGCACAACGAAGAAGAACACAAAGGCGCGAGCAAAGCACACAAACATCTTGATGTTGCGGTGGCGCCACGGTGGGTAGTTCGCAAGCCAGATGGAACGCTTGTCGTACATTTAGCTGCTCGCAGCGAGCAAGCCTTGGTCAACATCGCCAAAGTTGACTACGACAACATCGGTTTTGACGGCTCATGGATAACAGCCTATCACCTGATCGACCCCGCTTCGCTAAAACGTATGAAGGTCACTTCAACACAAGGCAATTTGACCTCCTACGCCAGCAATGATGCCAATCGTTCAATCAAAGTAGTTTGGAACGACAAACTAAAGCTGCCAGTTTCTGTAGAAACCCGCAATGGAACTTCTAGTAAACGCACGTTGGTAGAAGTGCTAGCGCAAGCCAAAACATCGCCCTGGGAGAGTGTCAAGAAATACCACTCAAAAGAGTATTCGGATTATCTTGATTGATCGCTTTACGGTACAGATAAAGCTTCTTTGGTCAAAGATCGGTGCAGTGCAGTGCTGCACTCTTTACCCGTATTACTTTTATTTTTGATTGTCACCCGAAAACTAAAACTGGCACTAAGCGCGAGGCAGGTGCTCATGTCAGTGCGCCCCCGCTGACGCATCCGACGAGGCAGAAGCCACGCCAAGCCCAGCGCCACGCTTGGGGCGCGACAGCCAAACCACCGGGATAAGAAGCAAAAAGATCAGGGCTGAGGCATAAAACACATCGTTGGCCGCCAGCATGTAGGCCTGCTGATCAACCAAGCGGCTCACCTGCGCCAAGGCTTGCTCGGGGCTCAAGCCCGCATTGTTCAAGCCGCTGAGTACCTGGGTGGCGGCAAAGTTGCCCTGACTGAC